>CAYMRW010000062.1:0-10115 GCA_964392825.1 uncultured Rhodobacterales bacterium | reverse complement strand
CGCCAATCTCGGCCGCCACATCGAGAACATGCGGCTGTTCGGCGTGCCTTCGGTGGTCGCTATCAACCACTTCGCCACCGACACGGAAGCCGAGATCGACGCCGTGCGGAGCTTCGCTGCGTCGCAGGGGGTCGAGGCGGTGCTCTGCATGCACTGGGCCAACGGATCCGGGGGCATCACCGACCTCGCGCAAAGGGTGGTGGACCTCGTCGAGGGCGGGACGGCGCAGTACGCCCCGCTCTACCCCGACGACATGCCGCTCTTCGCCAAGATCGAGACCATCGCCAAGCGCGTCTACCGCGCCGACGAGGTCATCGCCGACCACAAGGTCCGCCGCCAGCTCCACGAGTGGGAGGATGGCGGGTTCGGGCACCTCCCCGTCTGCATGGCCAAGACGCAGTACTCGTTCACCACCGACCCGGCGCTCCGCGGGGCGCCGGTCGGGCACACGGTGCCGGTGCGCGAGGTGCGCCTGGCGGCGGGGGCGGGCTTCGTGGTGGCGATCTGCGGCGAGATCATGACCATGCCGGGGCTGCCCCGGGTGCCGGCCGCGGAGACCATCCGCATCGACGACGCGGGACAGATCGAGGGGTTGTTCTAGGCCATGCCCGGCAGCGCGCTCCACACCATCATCATGCCCGTGCGCGACGACGGCAAGGGCGAGGCGGTGCTCGCCCATGCCGCGATCATGGCGCAGAGGTTCGGCGCGCATGTCCGCATCATCCACTGCCATCCGCGACCCGACGACATGATGCCCTACGGCGTCGTGGTGCCGCGCTTTTTGCGCCGCCAGATCGAGGAGGCGGCGCAGCGCAACGCCACGAGCGACGAGGTGCAGCTGCGCCAAAGGTTCCGCGCCCAGGCCGAGGCGCTGGGCCTCGCCGAAGACGGAGCGGGGCGGGATGGTCCGACCTGCAGCTTCGTCGAGTACGAGGGAAAGCAGGTCGACGCCGTGCGCCACTACGGGCGGCTCGCCGACCTCATCTGCGTGCCGCAGCCCGACAAGGCGTCGAACCTCGGCTTCAACACGCTGAAATCGGCGCTGTTCTCGTCGGGCCGCCCGGTCATGCTGTGTCCCGAGCGCGAGGTCCCGCCCGCCATCGGGCGCCACGTTGCGATCGGCTGGAACGGCTCGCTCGAGGCGGCGCGCGCGGTCGCCATGGCGATGCCGCTGATCGAGACCGCGGAGCGGGTGACGATCCTGAGCAAGGGACACAGCGAGCACGCCGCGACGGCGGAGGAACTGGCCGAGTACCTGGCACGGCGCGAGGTGGTGGCGACGCCGCACGCGTTCGAGGTCAAAGGCAACGCCGGCCGCGCGCTGCTCGACAAGTGCGGGGAGTTCGGGGCCGACCTCCTCGTCATGGGCGCCTACCACGAGAGCTACGAGCGCGAGACCGTTTTCGGCGGCAACTCGCAGGCCGTGGTCGACGAGGCGACGCTGCCCGTCGTCATGGTCCATTGATGCCTGAGGGGGTCCGCAACAAAGAAAGCGGGAAACGCCCACTTGCGCAAGGAAGTTGCGACCACTAGCGAAGGCTCTTGTTTCAAGTTCCAACAGGGAGGAAAACGATGCGAAGGACTGGACTAGTCGCGGCGAGCGTCGCGGCGTTGACGATGAGCGCCCCTGCGGCGTTCGCAGAATGGCAGCCCCGCAGACCCGTGGAGTTCATCATCATGGCCGGCACCGGCGGCGGCGCCGACCAGATCGCGCGCCTGCTGCAGGGCCTCATCGAGCAGAAGGACCTCAGCCCGCGGCCGTTCATCCCGATGAACAAGCCGGGCGGCTCCGGCGCCGAGGCGCTGAGCTACATGCAGGACAAGGCGGGCGACAATCACGTCGTCATGGTCACGCTGAACAGCTTCTACACGACGCCGGTGATCCAGGAGGATCTCCAGATCGACGTGTCGGAGTTCACGCCGATCGCGCTGATGGCGCTCGACACGTTCCTGCTTTGGGTCAACGCCGAGCGGGAGGAGATCACCGACCTCGACACCTACGTCGCCACCGTCAAGGAGACCGGCGACTCATGGAAGGTCGGCGGCACCGGCACCGGACAGGAGGATTCGATTCTGACGGCGATGATGGAGGCGGCGCTCGGCTACGAGGTGACTTACGTGCCGTTCCAGGGCGGCGGCACCGTGGCCACGAACCTCGTCGGCAACAACATCGACTCCACAGTGAACAACCCCGCCGAGCAGATGGAGTTCTGGCGCGCCGGAAACACCAAGCCGATCGTGCAGTTCACCGGCGATCGGATGGAAGTGTTCCCCGACGTGCCCACGGCCAAGGAGCTCGGCGTCGACATCGAGTACTACATGCAGCGCTCGATCAACGGTCCGCCGGACATGGATCCCGAGGCGGTCGAGTGGTACACGAACCTCTTCCGCCAGCTCTTCGAGTCCGAGGAGTGGCAGAGCTTCTGCACCTCCGAAGGTCTGAACTGCGAGGAGATGCTGTCGGGCGAGCAACTGGCCGAGTTCCACCAGACCCAGCTCGAACGGCACCGGAACCTGATCGAGCAGGTGGGCGCCGACAGGATCACCTCCGAATGACGGGACGTGGGGCCCGGGCCTGGTCCCGGGTCCCACACCGCACTCCCACTCCCGGACCCAAGCCGCGGCCGATGGCGGCCGGCGCTTCGTCCGCCTGCGCGAGGTATCGACGATGACGGTTCGAACCGCCGAGATCCTGGTGGCCCTCGCGGCCTTCCTGGCCTCGATCGGCATGATGGCGAGCGTCCTCACGGACGGGCTCAACATCGGCTGGGTCGAGGGGCGAGGACCCGGCGCCGGCATGTGGCCCTTCTGGCTCTCGCTCGGAATGGCGCTCGCCTGCGTGGCGACGATGATCCGGTGGTTCCGCGGGGCGACGCCCGAGTCCCGCTCGACCGAGGACTACATCGCCAGCGAGACGCTGTTCCTGATCGGCGTGTCGGTCGCGGCGCTGTTCACGCTCCTCGTGCTCATGGCGACCATCGGCACCTACTTCGCGCTGATGCTGTTCATGCTCTTCTACGTGCGCATCCTCGGGAAGCACTCGTGGCGCGTGACGCTGTCGCTCGTCTTCGGCACCCCGATCTTCGTCTACCTGCTCTTCGAGGTGGCGCTGACCAAGTACCTGCCCAAGGGGCTGCCGGTCTTCGAGGAGATGTTCCTCTTCATCGACGACTACCGCTACATGCTGCTCTCGTGAGGGGACACGTCTGATGGAGACGATCCTCGTATCCCTGGGCTCCGGCTTCGCCGAGGCGTTCCAGCCGCTCAACCTCTTCATGGTGTTCGCGGGCTGCCTCATCGGCCTTCTCGTCGGCGCGATGCCGGGCCTCGGGTCGGTCAACGGCGTTGCCATCCTGCTGCCGGTGACGTTCCTCGTGCCGCCGACGGCCGCCATCATCTTTCTCGCAGCGCTCTACTACGGGGCCATGTACGGCGGCGCGATCAGTTCGATCACGCTCGGCATACCGGGGTCGTCGACGGCCGTGGCGACGGTGTTCGACGGGCGGCCAATGGCGCAGAGCGGGCGCGCCGACCAGGCGCTGATGGCCGCAGCCATCGCCTCGTTCATCGGCGGCACGGTCTCGATCGTCCTCTTCACCCTCTTCGCGCCGCCGCTGGCACAGTTCGCGCTGAGGTTCGGCCCGCAGGAAGAGTTCGCGCTGATGCTCTTGGCCTTCGCCACCTTCATCGGGCTCGGCGGCGACGACATCCCCAAGACCATCTTCTCGATCCTCGCGGGCCTGGTGCTGGCCTCGGTCGGCTTCGACATCATCTCGGGCCAGCCTCGGCTGATCTTCTTCGACCTCGTCGAGCTGCAGCGCGGCATCGAGTTCCTGGTCCTCGCCATCGGCATCTACGGCATCGGCGAGATGCTCTGGACGCTCGAAAGCACGCGCGGCCAGGTGCAGATGCAGAGCGTCAAGACCGGCTGGCGCTCGCTCCTGAAGAACCTGCGGATGGTGCGGGAGTACATCAACTCGACCTGGCTTGGCTCGTTTCTGGGCTTCTTCGTGGGCACGCTGCCGGCGGCCGGGGCGACGCCCGCCTCGCTCATGTCCTACGGGATCGCCAAGACCTTCTCGAAGGACCCCGACAGCTTCGGCAAGGGCAACGTCGCCGGCGTCGCCGCGCCCGAGGCCGCCAACAACGCCGCCTCGACGGGCTCGATGCTGCCGATGATCACGCTCGGCATCCCGGGCTCGCCCACGACCGCGATCCTGCTCGGCGGCATGATCATCTGGGGCCTGCGCCCGGGTCCGCTGCTCTTCACCGAGAGCCCTGACTTCGTCTGGGGCCTGATCGGCTCGATGTACATCGCCAACGTCGTGACGGTCATCCTGAACCTGCTTCTGATCCCCGTCTTCGTCCGCGTGCTGGCGATGCCGTTCACGATCCTGACGCCGATCATCTTCGTGCTCTGCGTCATCGGGGTCTTCGCCACGACGGACCGCATGTTCGACGTCTGGCTGATGCTGCTCCTCGGCCTCGCGGGCTACCTGATGCGCAAGCTGAACTACCCGGTGGCGCCCGCGGTGCTCGCGATCGTGCTCGGGCCCATCGCCGAGCGGTCGTTCCGGCAGTCGCTGATCTCGAGCCAAGGCGACCCGATGACGTTCGTCGAGCGGCCGATCTCGCTCGTCTGCATCCTCGTCGCCGTGGCCCTGATATCCTATCCGCTGGTCTCGAGCCTGCGGCGGCGCCGGGCCGCGGCGGCCGCGCGGTGACACCCCACGACCATATCGCAACGGCCGGCATTGGCGCCGGCGAAAGGAGGCGCTGATGGCCCGCAAGATCCTGATCCTCGGAGCGTCCTACGGCTCGCTCCTCGGCACCAAGCTGCTGATGGCGGGCCACGACGTCACGCTCGTCTGCCGCGAGGCGACGGCGAAGACGATCAATGCCGAGGGCACGGAGGTCCGCATCAAGCTGCGCGACGAGGACGCGCACCGGAGCTTCCGCTCGGCCGACCTACCCGGCAGCCTCGACGCCGCGCCGCCCGCGGCCGTCGACCCCGCGGCCTACGACATGGTGGCGCTGGCGATGTCCGAGCCGCAGTACGCGACCGACGAGATCCGCGGACTGCTGTCGCGCACCGCCGCGGCCGAGGTGCCGTGCCTTTCGATCATGAACATGCCGCCGCCGCCCTATCTGCGGCGGATCCCCGGCCTCGACGTCGACCGCCTGGTCTCGTGCTTCACCGCGCCCGAGGCGTGGCGCGGCTTTACCCCCGGCCTCGTCTCGCTCTGCAGTCCCGACCCACAGGCCTACCGCCTGCCCGACGAGGGCGCCAACGTCCTGCACGTGGGCCTCCCCACGAACTTCAAGGCGGCCCCGTTCGACGGCGCCGACGAGAACGCGCTGCTCGCGGAACTGGCCGACGACGTCGAGGCGGTCCGGGTGGAGGGCAAGGATGTGCCGGTCAAGCTCCGCGCCCACGATTCGCTCTACGTGCCGTTCGCCAAGTGGAGCATGCTCGTCACCGGCAACTACCGCTGCATCCTGCGCGACGGCGCACAGGCGATCCGCGAGGCGGTGCACGCCGATCCCGCGGCGTCGCAGCGCCTCTACGACCGCGTCGGCGACGTGCTCGTGGCGATCGGAGCCGATGCCGCCGATCAGGTACCATTCGAGAAGTACGCCCGCGCGGCCGAGGGCCTGACCCGCCCCTCGTCCGCGGCGCGCGCCGTCGAGACCGGAGCGACGGAGATCGAGCGCGTCGACCGGCTGGTGCAGCTCGTCGCAGCGCAGAAGGGTATCGAGATCCCCGAACTGGACGAGATCGTGGCGACCGTCGACGCCCGCCTCGACGCCAACCGCCGCGCCGCCGCCTGACCCGAGCGCGCGGCCGGCGACCGGCCGGCCGCGTCAGGGGGCGCGGGGCAGCGACCGCCGCCTGACCATCGTGCGCAGCGCGAAGTTCGACCGCATGTTCCGGATCCCGGGGATCTGCATCAGCCGCCGCTCGAGGAAGGCGTCGAAGGCCGCGAGGTCCGCCGCCACCACGCGCATCAGGATGTCGCGCGAACCGGTCATCAGATAGCACTCCATGACCTCGTCGCAGCGGCGCACCGCGCTCTCGAACGCGTCGATGGCCTGCGCGTCCTGCCGCTCGAGCTCGACCGAGACGAAGATCGACACCGGAAACCCGAGCTTGGCGTGGTCGACCCGCGCGCCGTAGCCGGTGATGACGCCCTCGGCCTCGAGCCGGTCGAGCCGTCGCGCGCACGGCGTTGGCGACAGCCCGACATGCTCGGCGAGGTCCGAGATGCGCATGCGTCCGTCCCGCTGCAGCGCCTCGACGATTTTCCGGTCGATGTGGTCCATGGTGGTTGCCTCCAGGATATTGCCGAATCGTAGCAGAAAACGCCACGCGGCGCTGCGTGGGCGCCGATCTTTGGCGGCAAACGCTCGCCCGGCTGTGCGACCTTCGGGCGCAGCAGTGACAGAGAGGCATCCATGCAGATCACCAGAGTCGTCGCCCCGAACCACGAACTGGTCCTCCGCGTCGAGGATGCGGCGGCAGGGCTCGTCGGCTTCGTCGCCGTCCATTCGACCGCGCGCGGACCCGCCGCCGGCGGCTTGCGGATGCGACGCTATGCGAGCAAGGCCGAGGCGCTCGACGACGTGCTGCGGCTGTCGCGCGGGATGACCTACAAGAACGCGGCGGCCGACCTCCCCCTCGGCGGCGGCAAGTCGGTCATCGTCGGCGATCCGCGCGACAAGACCCCTGCGATGCTGCGGGCGATGGGACGGGCCATCGACACGCTCGGCGGTCGCTATTGGACCGCCGAGGACATGGGCATGTCGCCCGAGGACATGGCCGTCATGGCCGGCGAAACACGCTACGTCGCCGGTCTGGCCGAGGGGCGCTATGCCAGCGGTGACCCCTCCCCGGTCACGGCGCGGGGCATCTTCAACGCGATCCGCACCGTCGCGCGGCACCGGTTTGGCAGCGAGGACCTTGCAGGGCGCCGGGTCGCCGTGCAGGGTCTCGGCCACGTCGGGATGCACCTCTGCGGCGATCTGCACCGCGCCGGCGCGACGCTGACCGTCGCCGACCTCGACGACGCCCGCGTCGCCTCGGCCCGCGCGGCTTGGGGCGCCGGGGTGGCCCCGGTCGACGCCATCCTGCGCGCCGAGGCAGACATCCTCGCCCCGTGCGCCATCGGCGCCGTCCTGAACGCCGAGACGATCCCGGCGCTGCGCGTGGCCGCCGTCGCCGGGGGCGCCAACAATCAGCTCGCGACCGCCGACGACGGCGCCCGCCTGCACGCGCGCGGCATCCTCTACGCGCCCGACTTCGTCGCCAATGCCGGTGGCGTCATCAACGTCGCCGCCGAGATCCTGCGCATCGAGGACCGGGCGCGCTGGGTCGGGGGCAAGCTCGCCGCTTCGGCCGCCACCCTCGATGCCATCCTGACCCGGGCGCGGGCCGCCGACGTCAGCCCCAACGACATCGCCGAGGCCACGGTCGAGGCCGCCCTCGGTCTCGACGCCGCCTGATCCCGCGGCGCCGGCCTCAGACGGTCAGGCGCAGGACGCTCGCGACGGCGATGTCGCCGAAGCCGTTGAACCGCGTGGCGGTCGCGGAGGAATAGGCGCCGAGGCCGTGGAACAGGACCCAGTCGCCCTCCGCCGTGTCGGCGGGGAGCGACAGGGTCCCCGGCAGCCGGTCGAGGCTGTCGCAGGTCGGCCCGAATCCGCGCCGCTCGACCGGGGGGCCCCTGCGGGGTTGCCCGTCCGGACCCAGAACCTCGATCCGGTCGGTCCCGCCGAGCACCGGCAGCTCGCTGAGGCCGCCGTAGATGCCGTCGCTCAGGAACACGTCGGCGCCGTCGCGTACGGCGCGCACCTCGACGGCGAGGCTGAACGCCTCGGCCACCATCGCCCGCCCCGGCTCGCAGACGAGCGCCGGCGTCCCGCCGGGAAACGCCGCGGTCGCCGCCTGCCCGATGCGCGCGAAGATCACCTCGAGATCGTGGGCGTGCGCGCGCATGCGGCCCGACGGAAAGCCGCCGCCGACGTTCAGCCGGGCGACGGCGACGCCTGCGTCCCGCGCGATCGCCCCTGCCGCGTCGACATACGCCTCCCACGCCGCCGGGTCGGTGCATTGCGTGCCGGGGTGGAACGTCAGCGACGGCGACGCCCCGGCCTCGGCCACCCGGCGCAGGAGCGCGGAAGCCTCGCCCGGCGCGGCGCCGAACTTCTCGCCGAAATCGTAGGCGGCTCCCCGCACCGGCAGCTTGAATCGGACGCTGATCTCGAGGCCCGGCGGGGCCACGGACAGGAGCTTCTCGAGCTCGCTTCCCGCGTCGACGCTGAACGAGCGGACGCCCCGGTCGAGCGCATGCACGATCTCGCCCCGGCTGCGGACCGGGTTGTTGAAGTGCATGGCGGCGCCCGGCGCCGTGCGCTGGATCAGGTCGATCTCCCATGTGGAGGCGACGTCGTAGGCCGCAAGCCCCGCGGCATCGAGGTTGCCTATGACGATCGGGTGCGGGTTGGCCTTGACCGCGTAGGTCACGAGCCCTGGGAACCCGGCCACGAACCGTCGCGCCGTCGCCTGCAGCACCGAGGGCGAGAAGAACATCACCGGCGTTCGCGGTCGCGTCGCCCGCAGCCATGCCGCCGGGTGGGGCCAGATCGACTGGGAAAGCTGCATCGCGCCCGGGGCCTCCTTGCGGCTGGTTGTGGGTTTCGTCCAGCTTGTACGATCGCGGTATCGATGCGATTAATCAGATCGGCGGATCTGCCGGAGTTCCCCAACAGTATGACCGGCAAGGCCGTCGAAATGCCGGAGGTACCTGCACCCCCGTGGACGACACCGACCGCAGCATCGTCGCCCTGCTCGCCGCCGACGCCCGCACGCCGCTTGCGACGCTGGCCCGGCGTCTCGGCCTTGCCCGCTCCACGGTCCAGGCGCGGCTCGACCGGCTCGAGACGTCGGGGACGATCACCGGCTACACGGTGCGGCTGGGCGAGGCGGCGCGGCCGGGGATCCGGGCAACGGTCCTGCTGTCGGCCGAGCCGCGGGCGCAGGGAGCCCTCCTCGCGCGGCTGCGCTCGATCGCCGAGGTCGAGCGCTGCGTCACCACGTCGGGCCGCTTCGACCTCGCCGTGCAGGTCGCCGCGGTCTCGACCGCCCGGCTCGACGCCGTGCTCGACGCCATCGGCGACCTGCAGGGAGTGCGCGGCAGCGAGTCGCTCATACACCTCTCGACCAAGATCGACCGGATCGCGTGACCGGACCGCCGTTCCCCCTGCGACGCGGGGCTCGAGCCCATCCACCGCATCGGCCATGGCGCACGCCGCGCGCCTCGGCCATGATCGCCGCGGCGCGCGGGGCAGGATCGTCCGCCCCGCCTCCAGCAAGGGACCGAAGTGATGACGGCAACCTCCCCCCAGACGAACGAGGGCCGGATCATCGCGCAGCGCAAGGTGCTGTCGCTGATCCTCGCCCGCCTCGCCAAGAACGATCCCGCGGTCCTCGAGGCGCTCGACGACCACACCGTGGCCTCCGGCCACGAGGAAGACCCGGGCGCCGAGCCGTCGCCCGAGTTCGCCATCGAGGCGAGCATCGCCGACGAATTGCGGCTGATCCTCGAGGCCGCGCGCCGGCGGATGGAGTGACGGCGGGCCGTGTCCGGTGCCTCGCTCTTCGATTCCCGGCGCCAAGGAAGCTTGCGCGCGAGGGAATCCGTAGCGCGGTTCCCTGCATAGCCTGCCGCGCCTCCGTACCGACCCTGACCCCAGCTTCGGGGCCTCGGAGCGACGCGACGGACCTGCCCCGGATCAGGTTCCGGGTCAGGCTCCGGGGTTAAGGGGCGGCAAGTTTGCCCGAAGGCCATCCGCGCGCCCGCGCGCCCGGCGCGACCGGCGCGCCCCCGGGAGTGCATCGGCCAGAGCGCGCCAAGCCTGCGCCTCGCCTCCCCTCGCCGGCCCGTAGCGGGAGGCTCCGAGATCGTTCAGCGCCCGCGACAGTGCCGCGTCGCGTCGTGGGTCCGGGTCGCCGGCCTTCCGCGCCCAGTCCTCGAGGGCGGGGTAGAGGCGGGACATGTCGCGCGCGGCAGCGGCACGCCGGACCGCGGCAAAGGCGTGACGCTCCCTGGCGGCGC
>CAYMRW010000061.1:366-10141 GCA_964392825.1 uncultured Rhodobacterales bacterium | reverse complement strand
ACGATCGAGTAGGGCTTGACGACGTAGTCGTCGGCGCCGGTCTCGAGGCCGCGCACCCGGTCGACCTCCTCGGAACGGGCGGAGAGCATGATGATCGGCATGTCGCGCATGTCCGGGCGCATCTTCAATCGCCGGCAGATCTCGATGCCGGAGACGCCGGGCAGCATCCAGTCGAGGAGCAGCAGATCCGGCGTGTCCTCCTCGATGAGCAGGAGCGCCTCGTCGCCCGACTCCGCGCGGGCGACGCGGAACCCCTCGGCTTCGAGGTTGTAGGCGATCACCTCGCGCTGCGCCGGTTCGTCCTCGACGACCAGCACCTTCGGCCGTGCCATTGCGGTCATGACGCCGCGGAGCCTCCCATGTAGGCCGTGCGGTCGCCCTTGGGCCGATCGTCCTCGGGCAGCTTCCCGGTCGAGAGGTAGATCACCTGCTCGCAGATCGCGGTGACGTGGTCGCCGATGCGCTCGACGTTCTTGGCGATGAAGTGGAGGTGCATGCAGGCGGTGATGCTGCGGGGATCCTCCATCATGAAGGTGAGGAACTCCCGGAAGAGGGAGGTGTACATCTGGTCCACCTCCTCGTCGCGCTCGCGCACGGCATGCGCCAGTTCCGCGTCGCGGTGGATGTAGGCGTCGAGCGCGTCCTTAAGCATGGATTCGACCTCGCGCGCCATGCGCCGGATCGACCGGGGCGCGCCGCCGATCGGCTGCATCTGCACCAGCACCGTGGTGCGCTTGGCGATGTTCTTGGCGAAGTCGCCGCAGCGCTCAAGGTTGCCGCTGATGCGGATCACGGTCAGCACGGTGCGCAGGTCGGACGCCGTCGGCTGGCGGAGCGCCAGGACCCGCGCCGCCTCCTCGTTGATCTGCTCCTCGAGATCGTCGATGCGGCGATCGCCCGAGAGCACCCTGCGCGCCAGCTCCTCGTCGCGCTCGTCGAGGCTCTGCGCGCTCGACAGGATCGCCTCCTCGACGAGGCCCCCCATCTTCATCAGGTGCGCCTGGACCGCTTCGAGGTCGCGGTCGAACGCCGAGGCGATGTGCTTCTGCTGGGTCATCTGATCCTCTAGCCGATCCGGCCCGTGATGTAGCTTTCGGTGCGGGAATCCTTGGGGTTCGTGAAGATTTCTCCGGTGTCTCCGAACTCGACGAGATTGCCGAGATGGAAGAAGGCGGTCTTCTGGCTGACCCGCGCGGCCTGCTGCATCGAGTGCGTGACGATGACGAGCGAGTAGTTCTGCCGAAGCTCGTCGATCAGCTCCTCGACCTGCGCCGTCGCGATCGGATCGAGGGCCGAGCAGGGCTCGTCCATGAGCAGCACCTCGGGTTCCGTCGCGATCGCGCGCGCGATGCAGAGACGTTGCTGCTGTCCGCCCGAGAGCCCGGTGCCCGATTCCTGCAGTCGGTCCTTCGCCTCCTCCCACAGGGCACCGCGCCGAAGCGCCCGCTCGACGAGATCGTCGAGTTCCGCCTTGTTCCGGGCCATGCCGTGGATGCGGGGGCCGTAGGCGACGTTGTCATAGATCGACTTCGGGAACGGGTTGGGCTTCTGGAAGACCATCCCGACCCGCGCGCGAAGCTGCACCGGATCGACCTTGGGGTCGTGGATGTCCTCGCCGTCGAGGGTGATCTCGCCCTCGACCCGCGCGATGTCGATCGTGTCGTTCATCCGGTTGAGGCAGCGCAGGAACGTCGACTTGCCGCACCCCGAGGGCCCGATGAAGGCGGTGACGGTCTTGTCCTCGATGTCGACGGTGACGTCCTTGATGGCGTGGTTGCTGCCGTAGAAGACGTCGACCTTGCGAGCCGCGATCTTGATGTCGGTGGTCTTCACGGACCTCTCGGCCAGGCGCATGTCGTTCATTCAGCCCTCCCCTACCACCGGCGCTCGAAGCGACGGCGGAGAATGATCGCAGTGGTGTTCATGATGACGAGGAAGACGAGGAGCACGATGATCGCGCCCGAGGCCCGCTCGACGAAGGCCGGGTCGGCCCGCTGCGTCCAGTTGTAGACCTGCACCGGCAGCGCCGACGACGGATCGAAGAAGCCGTCGGGCGGCGCGTCGGGAAACTCGCGCACGAACGCCACCATGCCGATGAGAAGCAGCGGCGCGGTCTCGCCCAACGCCTGCGCGAGACCGATGATCGTCCCGGTGAGGATGCCCGGGGCGGCCAGCGGCAGGACGTGGTGGAACACCGTCTGCATCCGCGACGCGCCGACGCCGAGGGCGGCGTCGCGGATCGACGGCGGCACCGACTTCAGCGCCGCGCGCGTCGAGATGATGATGGTGGGCAGGGTCATCAGCGTCAGCACCAGGCCGCCCACGATCGGCGCCGACTGCGGCAACCCGACGAAGTTGATGAAGATGGCGAGGCCGAGGATGCCGAAGACGATCGAGGGCACCGCCGCGAGGTTCGAGATGTTGACCTCGATGACGTCGGTGAACCGGTTCTTCGGCGCGAACTCTTCGAGGTAGATCGACGCGGCGACGCCAATCGGCAACGCCAGGCAGAGCACGACGATCATCATGTAGAGCGAGCCGATGATGGCGACGCCGAGCCCCGCGGCCTCGGGCCTCTGGTCCGAGGCATCGGGCGCGGTCAGGAACTCCCAGTTGAACCGCTTGACCAGATAGCCTTCCTCGGCCAGCGCCTCGGCCAGCCGGAGCTGCGCCGGCGACACGTTGGCATCGCGCTCGGCTGAGGCCATCGACACCCGGTCCTTGAAGAAGCCGTCGATGCGGCCGTTCGCCAGCACCTCCCGCTCGATCGTGGTGCCGATCACGTCGGGATTGTTGAGGACGTAGCGCCGGAGCTGCGCCGATGCCTCCTGCGAGACGATCCCGTCGACCTCGCTGTCCTCGAGACCCTCGACCTCGATGCCCTGGTCGGCGATCAGCTCGCGGAGGGCGTCGTCGATGAGCGGCCCGTACGAGAAGGTCGTGACGCGCGACATCTCGTCGGGATTTCGGTTGCCCTCGGGGTCGAGCGTCTCGGCCGGAAGGCTGACCGGCATGGTGATGTAGGTTTGCTGGAACGCCGACAGGCCCTGCGTCAGGATCGACACGAGAAGGAACACGAGGAACAGGATGCCGAGCGAGACGGCGGCGATCCCGTAGAGCTTGAAGCGCTTCTCGGCGGCGTTGCGACGCTGCATGCGGCGCGACGGCGCCGTCAGCGATGGCTGCTTGCCGCGCGGCTGCGCGCCGGCGGTTGCGTCCGTCATTCGTACTGCTCCCGGTAACGGCGCACGATGTAGAGTGCGAAGACGTTGAGCCCGAGCGTCATCACGAAGAGCGTGAAGCCGAGGGCGAAGGCGACCAGCGTCTCGGGGCTGTTGAAGTCGGTGTCGCCGGTCAGCTGGCTCACGATCTTGACGGTCACCGTCGTCATCGCCTCGAACGGATTGAGGTCGAGCTGCGCCGCCGCCCCCGCCCCGAGCACCACGATCATGGTCTCGCCGATGGCCCGCGAGGTGGCGAGGAGGATGGCACCGACGATTCCGGGCAGGGCCGCCGGCAGGACCACCTGGCGGATCGTCTCGGACTTCGTCGCCCCGACCCCGAGCGAGCCGTCGCGCATGGCCTGCGGCACCGCGGTGATGATGTCATCGGAGAGCGACGAGACGAACGGGATCAGCATGATCCCCATGACGAGGCCGGCCGTCATCACCGACGACGACGAGTTCCCGAGCCCCAGCGGCTGCGCGAAGTAGTCGCGCAGCATCGGCCCGACGATCGTCAGAGCGAAGAGCCCGTAGACGATGGTCGGGATGCCGGCGAGGATCTCGATGAGCGGCTTCGCCGCGGCACGGACCCGCCGGCTTGCGTACTCCGCCAGATAGACGGCAGCCATGAGGCCGATCGGCACCGCGACGGTAAGCGCGACGAACGAGATGTAGAGCGTGCCCCACAGAAGCGGGATCAGACCGAGGTCCGAGTTGCCGCGGAAGTTCGGCGACCAGACGAACCCGAAGAAGAAGTCCTGCCACGGATACTGGCGGAAGAAGTTGATCGTCTCGAACAGCATCGAGAACACGATCCCCACCGTCGTGAGGATGGCGATCGACGCCGCGGCGGCGAGGATCACGAGGATGCTGCGCTCCACCGTGTTGCGCGCCCGGAACCCCGGCGAAACCCGGTAGATCGACCATGCGAAGCCGGCGACGGCGAGGAGCGCAGCGACGCCCACCATCACGTTCGTCCCGGTGTTGGTGAGCGCGCGGTAGCTGCGCGCCGCCTCGAGAACCGGCGGCTCGATCGTCGAGCCGATGGCGATCCCGACCTCGCCCAGGCGCTCGCGGATGTTGGTGAACCCGAGCCGCGCGTCGCGCGCCATCTCAGGCGTCATGACACCGCGCTCGACGGCGATCTCGAGACCGAGCGCGATGCGCCGTACGTCCGCCATGATCAGACTGCGCTGTCCGGGCGAGGCGGCGACGCTCTCGGGAATCTGGCCCGCCACGCGGGCCTCGATCAGGGGCGGCTGGAAGAGAAGCCAGGCACCGGTCAGCACCAGCGCCGGCGCCGCCGTCATGATCAGCGCGTTCAGACCGTAGTAGGACGGCAGGGAATGCAGGCCGCGGTAGCTGCCCCCGGCAAGCGAGATGGCCCGCGCCCGGGCGATCAGAAAGCCCGCGACGGCCAGGGCCAGAATGAAGATGACGAGCCAGTTCAGCGGCATGAGGCCCCCGGCAGGGTGGGAAAGGGGGCGGTCGCCCGCCCCCTCGGGCGTTCGATCACATGGAGGCGTCCATGGTCTCCTCGTTCGAGACCTTGGCCTGGGTCTCGGACAGCTGCGGATCGGCGACGAGGCCGTAGTTCGCGAGCGGCCCCTGCGGACCGGCGATCGCGTCGCTCACGAAGAACTCGGCGTACTCCTTCAGGCCCGGGATCACCCCGATATGCGCCTTCTTGATGTAGTAGTAGAGCGGCCGCGACACCGGATACTCGCCTGACGAGATGGTCTCGGTGGTCGGCTCGACGCCGCTCATCATCGCGACCTTGAGCTTGTCGGTGTTGTTCTCGTAGAACGCCAGGCCGAAGACGCCGACGCCGTTCGGGTTGGCGTCGATGCGGCTCAGCGTCTCGGTGTAGTCGCCGTCGATGTCGACGGCGGCGCCGTCCGAGCGCACCGACATGCAGGCGGCCTCGGCGGCATCCTCGTCGCCACCGTTGATCTCCATGATCTGCTTCATCGCGCCTGATGCCTCGCAGCCGGCGAGGATCACCTTCTCCTCGAAGACCTCGCGGGTGCCGTGCTTGGTGCCGGGGATGAAGGCGAGGATCGGCGCGTCGGGCAGCGACTCGTCGACGTCGGTCCAGGCAGCGTTCGGGTTCGACACCATCTCGCCGTCCTGCGGCAGTTCCGCCGCCATGGCCTCGTACCACTGCGTCGGCGTGAACTCGGTGAACGCGGGGCCGTCGGTCTGGCTGGCGAACACGATTCCGTCGTAGCCGATGCGCACCTCGATGATGTCGCTGACACCGGCGGCGGCGCATTCCTCGACCTCGCCCGGGCGGATCGGGCGGCTCGAGTTGGCGATGTCGATGGTGTTCTCGCCCACGCCCTCGCAGAAACGCTTGAGACCGGCCGACGACCCGCCCGATTCGACGACCGGCGTCGGGTAGTCGAAGTTCTCGCCGAACGCCTCGGCGACGATCGACGCGTAGGGCAGGACCGTCGACGACCCGGCGATCTGGATGTTCTCGCGGCCCTGCGCGTTCGCGGACGCGGCGACGAGGGCCAGCGCGGCGGCGGACACCGTCAGTTTCGTGACCGTCATGAATTCCTCCGTTGGACACAGACAGACCACCTCGTTCGGTGGCCCATGGCCGCGAGCGTTAAGGATTGCCGGCTACGGCTTTGTGACAGGAACGTAACAGATTTATGATAGGCGGCGGTTCCGGACGCGACGGAGACGGCCAGCGTCCGGGCCCCGGAACGGAAACGGCGGCCCGCCGGGCCGCCGCGCTCGAGACAGGATGATGGCTGGTCGTCAGAGTTCGTCGAGCGCCTCGACCTCCTTCTGCAGCTCCTCGCGCGACACCTCGCGCTCCGAAACGTCGGCCAGCTCGACGATGTAGTCGATCACCTTCTCCTCGAAGATCGGTGCCTGGATCTGCTGCCGCATGCCGGGGTTCTGCTGCACGAATTCGAAGAACTGGCGCTCCTGCCCCGGATATTGGCGTGCCTGGTTCATGACCGCCTGCGTCATCTCGGCGTCGGTCACCTTCACCTCGGCTTTCTGGCCGAGTTCCGCGAGCAGCAGGCCGAGACGTACGCGGCGTTCCGCGAGGGTCCGATGCTCGTCCGCAACCTCGATCTCGCCGTGGTCGTGACCTTTCACCTCGGGATGCTCCTCGTGCCAGAGCTGGTGCGCGATCTGCTTGGCTTCGGCCTCGACGAGGCTCGGCGGCAAGTCGAACGACACCCGCTCGTCGAGCTGGTCGAGCAGCCGGCGCTTCATCACCTGGCGCGCGGCCCCCCCGTACTCGGCGGCGAGCCGGTCGGAGATCTGGGACTTGAGCGCGGCGAGGTCATCGGCACCGAAACGCTTGGCGAGCTCGTCGTCGATCTTCGCCGCCTCGGGCTTCTTCACCTCCTTGACGACGACGTCGAATGCGGCGGCCTTCCCGGCCAGCGCCTCGGCGGTGTAGTCCTCCGGGAACGTCACCTCGACGGTCTTCTCGTCGCCGGCCTTCACGCCCTCGAGCTGATCCTCGAAGCCGGGGATGAAGCTGTTCGAGCCGAGGACCAGCGGATAGTCCTCCGCCGCGCCGCCCTCGAACGGCTCGTCGTCGATCTTGCCGGTGAAATCGATCACCACCTGGTCGCCGCTCTTGGCCTTGCCCTTCTTCTCGCCGAAGGTCTGCGCAGTTTCGGCGAGGTTCTTTAGCGCCTCCTCGACCGCGGTCTCGTCGGGCGTCACCCTCAGACGCTCCACCGCGATGGACTTCAGGTCGACGTCCGGGATCTCGGGCAGAGCCTCGTAGGTCATCTCGACCTCTACGTCGTCGCCCTCCGCCCAGTCCTGGTTGGCGACCTTGACGTCGGGCTGCGCCGCGGGCCGGTCGCCCGTCTCCTGGAAGTGCGAGGACATGGCGCCGTCGACGGCCTCCTGCATCGCCTCGCCGAGGAGGCGGGCGCCGAACTGCTTGCGCAGGAGCGCGAGCGGCACCTTGCCCTTCCGGAATCCCTTCATCTGCACGTCGGGCTGCGCCTCGGTCAGCTTCTCGACGACCTTGGCGTCGAGCTCGGTGGCGGGGACGGTGATCCGGTAGCCGCGCTTCAGGCCGTCGTTCAGCGTCTCGGTGACCTGCATCTTTCTCGTCGTCCTTCCTGTCTTGGTGCGGGTGGAGGGACTTGAACCCCCACGCCTCGCGGCGCCAGAACCTAAATCTGGTGCGTCTACCAGTTCCGCCACACCCGCGTGTGCTTGCCGGGGCCGCCGCCCTGCGGTCGAATCGCGGCTGACTAGCAAAGCGCCGGGGACGATGCGAGCGGAATTGCGCCGGCAGATCCCCGGTACCGCCGGCGGCCGACCGGGGTGCCGACGCCGCAATCCGAGCCCCGGCGGCGATCAGAGCCCGAGGTCGCGGAAAACGGCCGGCAAGGCGTCGGGCAGGTCCTCGGCGATGAGGCCCGGTCCGAACCGCCGTGCCGCCTCGGCGTGCAGCCACGTCGCCGTCGCGGCCGCCTCGAAGGCAGGCGCGCCGCGGGCCATGAGGCCTGCGCAGAGGCCGGTCAGCACGTCGCCCGCGCCCGCGGTCGCGAGCCACGGCGCGGCCCGGTCGTAGACCGCCGCATGGAGGGCTGCGCGTCCGTCGGGTGCCGCGATCACCGTGTCCGGCCCCTTTACGAGGACGACGCATCCCGCGCGCGCCGCCGCCTCGCGTGCGGCGTCGAGACGCGACATGGCAGGTCCGGCCTCGGCGGGCGCCGCGAGCCTCTCGGCGATGTCGGGAAAGAGCCGGGCGAACTCGCCGTCATGCGGGGTCAGGAGGCACCCGGAATGGAGGTCGCGCAGGAGGTCGTCCGGCGCCTGGGCAATCGCGGTGATGGCGTCGGCGTCGAGCACCGCGCCGCGCCCCGAGGCGAGCACGGCGGCGACGAGCGCCCGCGTCCCCTCGCCCATCCCCAGACCCGGGCCGAGCCCCACGGCATTGATCCGCGCGTTGCCGAGCAGGGCCGGGAGCGCCGCGGCATCGGCGACCGGCCGGAGCATGACGGCGTCGAGCGCGCCCGCGTTCTCCTGCTGTGCCGCGGGCGGGCAGCCGAGCGTCACGAGGCCGGCGCCGACGCGCAGGGCCGCCCGCGCCGCCATTCGGGCGGCGCCTCCCCGCCCGGGTCCGCCCGAAAGGATCAGCGCGTGGCCGCTGTCGTACTTGTGCCCCGCACCCTTGCCCAGGGCGACGAGCGGCCCCTGCACGAGCGGCACCCCGCCCTCGAACGGCGCCAGGCCGATGTCGACGGTCACGACGCTGCCGCAATGCGCGGGGCCTTCCGCGAGATAGTGGCCGAGCCGCGGCGCGTGGAAGGTGACGGTCAAGGCTGCGCGCGCGGCGCGACCGCCGAGGGGCCGGCCGCTGTCCATGCAGAGCCCCGTCGGCGCGTCGACGGCGACGGCCGGCGGCCCCGCCCCGATCGCGTCCAGCACCTCCGCCGGGGCGGGACGTGTCAGGCCCGCACCGAAGACCGCGTCGACGACGAGATCGGCGCCGCCTGCGGCCGCCGCCGCTCCGTCCCAGCCCGCGACGGTCGCGCGATGCTCCCATGCCTCCCGCGCCGCCGCGGCGTCGGGCGAGGCCGGCGGGGCCCCGAAGGCGCAGCACGAGACCTCCCATCCGCGTTCCGCGAGAAGGCGCGCGACGACATATCCGTCCCCGCCGTTGTTGCCGGGGCCGCAGAGAACCGCGACCTTGCCCGGGCGCCACCGCGTCGCGACGGCATCGGCGACACCCCTGCCCGCACGCATCATCATGCCGCTGCCGGTGACCCGGCGCGCCGCGATCGCCGCGCGTTCGTGCCCCTGCATCTCGGCCGCGGTGAGAACGCGGACCTCGGTCGAAGACAGTGTTCTCAAACTGCACAATCCTTCAGCGATCGGCCCGTTTTCGCGCCAGAGCCTGCCCAAAGCGGGGTGCGACCGAAACGCCCCCGAGGGGTCGGATTGTGAGCATCCCGCGGGCATGGTCTGTCCCGTGACCGACCATGCGCCAAGGGAGCCTGCGGGACATGAAGAAAATCGAGGCGATCATCAAACCCTTCAAGCTCGACGAGGTGAAGGAGGCGCTGCAGGAGATCGGCGTGCAGGGCCTCAGCGTCCTCGAGGTGAAGGGGTTTGGCCGCCAGAAGGGTCATACCGAACTCTACCGCGGAGCCGAGTACGTCGTCGACTTCCTGCCCAAGATCAAGATCGAGGTCGTGCTGCCCGACGACCAGGTCGAGCGCGCCATAGAGGCGGTGATCGCGGCGGCAAAGACCGACAAGATCGGCGACGGCAAGATCTTCGTCTCCACGGTCGAGCAGGCGATCCGCATCCGCACGGGAGAGATCGGCGAAGAGGCTCTCTGAGATCCGGCGCCGAACCGCGCCACGAAACACACGGGAAACGAGGGAAGGACAGTCATGAGCGAAGACGTTCTGAAGACCATCAGGGATGAGGAGGTCGCCTACGTCGACATCCGCTTCACCGATCCGCGCGGCAAGCTGCAGCACGTCACCGTCCTCGCCGACCAGGTCGACGAGGACTTCCTCGAGGAGGGCTTCATGTTC
>CAYMRW010000061.1:0-321 GCA_964392825.1 uncultured Rhodobacterales bacterium | reverse complement strand
GGAAGAGCATCGACCAGTCCGACATGAAGCTGATGCCCGACACGTCGTCGGCCTACATGGATCCGTTCTACTCCGAGAAGACGCTCGCCGTGCACTGCACCGTGCTCGAGCCCGATACCAACGAGATCTACGAGCGCGACCCGCGCGGCACCGCCGAGAAGGCCGAGGCCTATCTCAGGGCTTCGGGCATCGGCGACACCTCGTTCTTCGGGCCGGAGGCCGAGTTCTTCCTGTTCGACAACGTCAAGTTCGCGGTCTCCATGCAGAAGGTCGGCTACGAGGTCGACGCCCTCGACGGCGCCTGGAACACCGACACCGACT
>CAYMRW010000060.1:0-10189 GCA_964392825.1 uncultured Rhodobacterales bacterium | reverse complement strand
GCCAATTCCGGCATCAACGGCCTCACCCGTTCGCTTGCCCGCGAGTTCGGCGGCGACCGCATCCGCGTCAACGCGTTGGCACCGGGCTGGGTTCTGACACCGAAGCAGAAGGAGATGTGGCTGACCGAGGAGGGGCTGAAGGCACACCTCGCGCGTCAATGCCTTCCCGACCCGCTCGCGCCCGAGGACATCGTCGGGCCGTGCCTGTTCCTCGCCTCGGAGGCCAGCGGCGCCGTGACCGGGCAGGCGCTCGTCGCCGACGGCGGCGTCGTCGGCACCGGATGAGCTGGATCGCCGTCGACTGGGGCACGTCGCGGCTGCGTGCCTGGCGCATGGAGGGCACGCGGCCGGTCGACCGCGCCAGCTCGGCCGACGGCATGGGCGGGCTCGGGCCGGAGGAGTTCGAGCCGGCGCTGCGGCGCCTGATCGAACCCTGGCTGGGACAGGGCCCCGTCGACATCGTCGCCTGCGGCATGGTGGGCGCCCGGCAGGGCTGGGTCGAGGCGGGCTACGCCGCGGTTCCCTGCCCCCCCGTCGCCCCGCCCTTTGCCGCCCCCGAGGTCGCGGACCGGCGCCTACGCGTCCACATCGTCCCCGGCCTCAAGCAGCTGGCGCCGCCCGACGTCCTTCGCGGCGAGGAGACGCAGATCGCCGGGCACCTCGCGCTGGCCCCGGGCTTCGACGGCATCGCCTGCCTGCCCGGATCGCACACCAAGTGGGCCGAGATCTCGGCGGGCGAGGTGGTGAGCTTCCGCACCTTCATGACGGGCGAGCTCTTCGCGGCGATCCGCGACCACACCGTCCTGCGCCACAGCGTGGGCGACGGCTGGGACGACACCGCCTTCGACGAGGCGGTGGGCGACGCGATGGCGCGCCCGGAGGCCTTGGCGCAGCGCCTGTTCGGGATAAGGGCCGAGGCGCTCCTCAACGGCCTGGCGCCCGCGGCCGCCGCGGGCCGGCTCTCGGGGCTGCTCATCGGGCTCGAACTCGCCGCGGCACGGGCCTACTGGCTCGGCCGCGAGATCGCGCTGATCGGCGCCGACGGCCTGTCGCGGCGATACCGAACCGCGTTGACGGCGCAGGGCGCGCCCTGCACGCTCGTCGACGGCGAGCGGGCCACCCTGGCCGGACTCGCCATCGCCCGCGACATGGCGGAGGCCGCGTGACACGACCCCTGATCGCCATCCTCCGCGGGATCGAGCCCGACGCGGCGCTGCCCGTGACCGAAGCGCTGATCGCAGCCGGCATCACCATGATCGAGGTGCCGCTGAATTCGCCCCGCCCGCTCGACAGCATCCGCGCGATGGCCGACCGCTTCGGCGACGCGGCGCTGATCGGCGCCGGCACGGTGCTGACCCCCGCCGAGGTGGAGGAGGTGGCGGCCTCAGGCGGTCGCCTGATCGTCTCGCCCGACTGCGATCCGGCCGTGATCGAGGCGACGAAGGCCCGCGGGCTTTTCAGCTATCCGGGCGTGCTGACCCCGACCGAATGCTTCCGGGCGCTGAAGCTCGGCGCCGACGGCATCAAAGTCTTCCCGGCCCCGCAGATGGGCGTCGACGGCCTGAAGGCATTGCGGGCGGTGCTGCCGGAGACGGCGCGGGTCTTCATGGTGGGCGGCGTCGAGCCGGGGAACATCAGCGACTGGCGGTCGGCTGGCGCCTCGGGCTTCGGCCTCGGCACCTCACTCTACCGACCGGGGGCGGCGGTCGCCGAGGTGGCCGCCGCGGCGCGCGAGGCGGTCGCGGCGTGGGATGCGGCAGAGGCGACCGGGCCTGGTGCCTAGGCGCGATAGCCGCCGCACGCGGCAAAGGGTCGTGGCGGTATGACCTGCCTCGCCGCGCCCGGCCGTGGCCCCGCCGTGCGGCAGGCCTTACGTGCGGCGGGTAAGTGCGGCGCCTGGACCTTCGCACCCCCCCGGCGTCGAGCGCGGCACCCGCGGGACGATCGGCGAAACCGGCTGCGCGGGGCGCTCAAGTGACCCCCTTCGGGACGCTGGGCGACGGCGCCGAGGTGCATCGGATCGCCCTTGCGGCGGGCGATCTGGAGGTCGGCATCCTGACGCTCGGCGCGGTGAGCCAGGAGGTTCGGCTGGCCGGCGTTCCCCACGCGCTCGGGCTCGGCTCCCCCGACCTCGCGGCGTATCTCGGGCCGATGGCCCTCTTCGGTCCCGTGGTCGCCCCGGTGGCCAACCGGATCGGCGGCGCCGTGGCTACGGTCGACGGCGTGGTGCATCGGTTCGAGGCGAACTTCGGGCCGCACACGTTGCATTCGGGCTCCGCCGGGACGCACGGCAAGCTCTGGCGGATCCGCGCGCGCGACGGGCGTTCGGTGTCGCTCGAGATCGAGATGCGGGACGGCGAGGGCGGCTTCCCCGGCAACCGGACCCTCGGGGCCACGTGGGCGATCGTCCCGCCGGCCAAGCTGACCCTGACGCTCGACGCTGAGACCGACCGGCCGACGCCGCTCCTCGTCGCGCACCACCCCTACTGGAACCTCGACGGCTCCGAGGTCTGGAAGGGCCACGTCCTGCGGGTCGCGGCGGAACGCTACCTTCCCGCCGACGACGTCGACCGGCCGACGGGAGAAGTCGCGGCGGTCGAGGGGACGCCGTTCGACTTCCGTGGCGGTTGCCGCATCCCCTGGGGGCCGAAGCTCGACAATTCGCTGGTCCTGAACGACCGGCGGCGCCCCGTCACCCCGGTGGCGACGCTGACCGGGGCGTCGGGCCTGGCGCTCGACATCGCCACCACCGAGCCGGCGCTGCATCTATACGACGGTCACGGAGCAGCGGCCGAGGGCGCGAGAGGGCACGACGGCCGCTGCCACAGGCCGCGCGCCGGGGTCGCGCTCGAGCCGCAGTTCTGGCCCGACGCGACGAGCCATCCGCATTTTCCCGATATCATCCTGCGCCCGGGCGAAACCTGGAGGTCGGAGACGCGGTACACGTTCCGTCGGACCTGAGGCGCCGGCCCTTGAGAACGTAACAGGAACGTCTATACTGGGCCGCATGGGTTCGCATGTGGCATCGCACCTCCTCGGCCGTCGTCATCATGACGGGGCGGCCGATGCCATCCGGTTCCTGGGGCGCCTCTCCTTGGCGCCGGGACGGGTGCACGAGGTCTGCGGCGCGGCGCGCCGCACGCTGGCGCTGATCGTCGCAAGCGCGATGCAGGGCGAGGTCTTCTGGATATCGCCCCTCTGGGAGGCCGACCGGCTCAATGGCGACGGAATCGCGGATTTCATCGAGCCGGGGCGGCTGATCTGCGTCACCCCGCAGCGGGCCGAGGACCTGCTCTGGTGCGCGGAGGAGACGCTGCGGTCAGGCGCAGTCCCCCTCATCGTGGCCGACCTGCCGGGTCCGCCGGCCCTGACCCCGGTCCGGCGGCTGCATCTGGCGGCCGAGGCGGGCGCGAGCCGCGGCACGACCCCCCTCGGGCTGATCCTGACCCCGGAGGGGGCCGCCCCGGGCATCGAAAGCCGGTGGGGCTTCGCGCAGACCGCCGGCGGCTGGCGGCTCGACCGGCTCAGATCACGCGCCGACCCTCCCGCGACGTGGAACGTGGCGTCGCAAGACCGCGCCCTCGCCCCGGCCGCCTGACCTAGCGCCCCCCTCGGCCTACGGTTCACGGCCCCGTCGTCCGCGCCGATGCCGCCGACAACCCGCCGGATACGCGGGCGGACGATCAATTTCCCAAGTCTGACACCGCATGGTTGTCCGAATCACGAAGTTGAGATAATGTGAATCCAGCGGACGGGAGTTCCGCATTCCAGCGCTCATGCTGCACATTCCTTGATGGCCCTAATGCGGAGATGCTGAACCCAAAGATCGTTTTCATAATTCTATTCATTTCGGGCGCTGAGCTGAAGGGGGAGATCATGCCACCTGAGGATGAGGCCGTGGACGTCATCGTCATTTTGGACACCGAGGCTTCGAAGGCCGCCCGCGGCGCAGACACGTCCGCCCAAGCACGGACCGCAGCAAACACCATCGAACAGCAAGCCCGGCAATTCGGCGCCACGCTTCGCCCGCAGCATCCCGACACCGACGATCCGGACCTCTCGGGATACTTCGTGCTGGCCGTGCCGTCCGACAAGGATGCCGGACAGCTGGTCGAGGAATTGCTCGGTCTCAGCGGCGTGGAAGGCGCGTACCTCAAACCACAACCAGCCATGCCGTAACGATCGGCGCGGCCGACATTTTCGAGTGCCAACAAAATTCGCCGGCGCGCAATTGGCAAATCGCACCGGCATCAGAACGTATTGAACAAACCTAGCAGGAGAAATCCAATGGCGAAGAAGACCACGATCCGGGCGGACGAACTGCCCGCCGAACGGATGCTCGTCGTCGTCGCGGAGGCCGATGCCGGCCTGAGGGCCGAAGCCACCGAGGTCCACTCGGCCTCGGCGATGGACACCTCGCCCATCAACAAGCTCCTGAGCGAGGCCGGCGCCAGCATGCACACCCTTTTCGGCGAGGCCGAGGAGCGGTTGCAGAACAAGGCCGCCGCGGCACCGTCGCCCGACGGCGGCGACGAGCCGCAGCTCGACCTCTTCTACCGGGTCGAGGCTCCCGACGCCGATCTCGACTCTCTCGCCGAGAAGCTTCTGCAGATGCCGGGCATCGCCGGCGCCTACGTCAAGCCGCAGCCGGAGCCCGCCATCGACACCGCGGAGATGGTTCGCGAGACCGACGAGACCCAGTCGCCGCCGCTCAACACGATGGCGCCCCGGCCCGACGCCGCGCCGCCGGCGACACCGAACTTCGTACCCCGGCAGACCTATCTCGGGCCGGCGCCGGCCGGCATCGACGCCGAGTATGCATGGACGCAGCGCGGCGGCCGCGGCTGGAACGTCCGGGTGTTCGACTGCGAGGGCGCATGGCGTTTCACGCACGAGGATCTGATGCAGAACCAGGGCGGCGTCGTCGGAGCGCAGACCAACGCCCTCAACTGGCGCAACCACGGCACCGCCGTCGTCGGTGTCATCGGCGGCGACCGCAACACCATCGGCGTCACCGGCATCTCGCCCGACGCCCACACCCGCGGCTCCTCGATCTTCGCGGGCGGCGGGTTGCCCGGGGCCATCCGGGCCGCTGCCGACCGCCTGCGCCCGGGCGACATCATCCTGCTCGAGGTGCAGTACGGGCATCCGAGCAAGGGCTGGACGACGGTCGAGTGGTGGCCGGACGACTTTGCGGCGATCCGTTACGCGGTGAACCGCGGGATCATCGTTGTCGAGGCTGCCGGCAACGGCAACAACAACCTCGACGACCCGGTCTACAACACGCCGCTCGGGGGCTTCCCGGCGAGCTGGTCGAACCCGTTCAACCGCGGCAACCGCGATTCGGGCGCGGTGGTCGTCGGTGCCGGCGCGCCGCCGCCGGGCACCCACGGGCGCAACCACGGCCCCGACCGGTCGCGTCTCGGGTTCTCGAACTACGGCTCGATGATCGATGTCCAGGGGTGGGGCCGCGAGGTCACGACCTGCGGCTACGGCGACCTGCAGGGCGGCGGCAGCGAGGACCTGTGGTACACCGACACCTTCAGCGGCACGTCGAGCGCATCGCCGATCGTCGTCGGCGCGCTGGCCTGCGTCCAGGGCGTCCTGAGGGCCAACCGGAGGATCCCGCTCAGCCCGGCGCGGGCGCGGCAGCTCCTGCGCTCCTCGGGCTCGCCGCAGACCGACGCGCCCGGCCGCCCGCGCACCCAGCGTATCGGCAACCGGCCGAACCTGCGACAGCTCATCCCGATGGCGCTGCGCTCGGACAAGTGGCTGGGCGTGCAGTTCACCGGCCTCCTCGGTCCGAACCAGACGCGGCGCTGGTTCACCTTCCGCTGGCCGGCGCACTGGCATGTCCACTGGACCGTGGTCCCGACCAGCCCGAAGCCCGGCGGGCCGCAGATCAGCTGGGACGTGCAGGTCGAGCGGGCCTCCGACACCCACATCACCTACTGGATCTCGATCACCAACCATACCAACGAGCCGGTGAACATCGAGGCCCGCTACGCCATCCTCGGCTGGTAAGGGGAGAGTGTCCATGCGTGTGACTATCGAACTGTCCGAAGACGACCGGCGCGCGCTCTTCGTCCACGGGGGCGAGGTGGCTCGGACCGAAACGGGGAGCCCCGCCGACGCGGGCTCCGCCGCCGGCGCCCCCGCGGAGGCAACCGACGGCGGGTCGCCGTCGGAGGCGCTGCTCGCGGCCCTCGGGGTCGGCGAACTCGACCTCGAGGTCGATTCCGGCGACGGGGTCGCGGGCGACGTCGTCCCGGACACCGAGAGCGGCTACGAGAACGCCGACGGAACCGCGGGCGGCGCGCCGCCGGACTGGCTCGCCAATCTGCTCGGAGGCAGGGAGCAGCCCTGATCCCGCCTCGGGAGAGCCGGCGCCGCCGGCTCTCCCCTTGCGTCTGACGGGGGGGCCGCGCGACCCGGGCCGGTCCGTCGCCGCCTCGACCCTCCCATGCGAAGAACCGCGACCGCGTCGCCCCAAGCGTCCGCGCTAAGGCGGACCCTCGGCCTCGGATCGCGCCCGGGACGGGAATGGTAGGCCCGGAGGGACTCGAACCCCCAACCAAAGCGTTATGAGCGCTCTGCTCTAACCAATTGAGCTACAGGCCCGCCCGCGTTTCGCTTACCAGAGCCCCCCGAGGGGTCAAGCGCCGGCAGATTGCCACGCGCGACGACCCTTGCTAGGGCCGGCTGACAGACCCGGGGGGCATCCATGCAGCGATCTGGCCTGACCTACCGGGATGCCGGCGTCGACATCGATGCCGGAGACGCACTCGTCGAGCGCATCGCGCCGCTCGCGCGCGCGACCGTCCGGCCGGGCGTCATGGGCGGGATCGGCGGCTTCGGCGGCCTCTTCGACCTCGCCGCGGCCGGGTTCCGCGACCCGGTCCTCGTCGCCGCCACCGACGGCGTCGGCACCAAGCTGAAGGTCGGCATCGAGAGCTGCCTGATCGACGGCCTGGGACAGGACCTCGTGGCGATGTGCGTCAACGACCTCGCCTGCCAGGGGGCGGAGCCGCTGTTCTTCCTCGATTACCTCGCCACCGGCCACCTCGACGTCGACGCGGCGGAGCGGCTGATCGCCGGCATCGCGACGGCCTGCGGCGCGGTCGGCTGCGCGCTGATCGGGGGCGAGACGGCCGAGATGCCGGGCCTCTACCGGCCGGGCGAGTTCGACATCGCGGGCTTCGCCGTCGGCGCCGTCGAGCGCGACGCGCTCCTGCCCCGCCAGACGCGCACCGGCGACGTGCTGATCGCCCTGCTGTCCTCGGGACTGCACGCCAACGGCTTCTCGCTGGTCCGCCGGGTCGCCGAGGGCGCAGGGACGGCGTGGGACGATCCCGCGCCCTTCGGTCCCGGGACGCTCGGCGAGGCGGTGATGGCGCCAACGCGGCTCTATGTCGGGGCCGTGCGCGCAGCCCTCGAGGCGGGAGGTCTCCGGGCCGTCGTGCACGTCACCGGTGGCGGCCTGACCGGCAACGTGCCGCGCGCGCTCGGCACGGGACACGGCGCCGAGATCGACCCCGGCGCCTGGGCCCGCCCCGGCGTCTTCGCCTGGCTTCAGGAGACCGGCGGCATCGCCGAGGACGAGATGCTGCGCACATTCAACTGCGGCATCGGTCTCGTCCTTCTGGCGGCGCCCGATGCGGCGCCGGGCATCAAGGCCGCCCTTTCCGAGCTCGGCGAGGCGCCGGTCGAGATAGGGCGCGTCGTCGAGGGTGCCGGGGTCCGTTACACCGGCGCGACGTGACGCCGACGGCCATCCTCATCTCGGGTGCCGGGTCGAACATGGTGGCGCTCGTCCGCAGCATGACGGGGGATCACCCGGCGCGTCCGGTCCTCGTCCTGTCGAGCCGCCCCGACGCCGCAGGCATCGACCGCGCCCGGTCGCTCGGCGTCCCGACCGCGACCGTCGACCGGAGGGCCTTTTCCGGTCGCGCCGGGTTCGAGGCCCGGGTCGACGCACTCCTCGACCAAAGTAACGCCGAGATCGTCTGCCTTGCGGGCTTCATGCACGTCCTGTCGGCGGACCTCGTCGGCCGGTGGTCCGGACGCCTCCTCAACATACACCCCTCGCTCCTGCCACGGCACCGCGGGCTCGACACCCATGCCCGCGTCCTCGCGGGCGGAGAGGCGGAGACGGGCTGCACCGTGCACGAGGTCACGGCCGACCTCGATGCCGGGCCGATCCTCGGGCAGGCCCGGGTCCCGGTCCTGCCGGACGACACCGCCGAGACGCTCGGCCTCCGCGTGCTCGGGGCCGAGCACGTGCTCTACCCCGCGGTGCTCCGGCGCGTCGCATCCGGCGACCGCAGGCCGCTGCACCTACCCTGAGCCTTCCCTTCCCTTCGGTCACGCCCTAAGAGCGACGGAATCACCCGCGGCCAGGGACGGATATGCCAACGATAACAACGACCGATGCCCTCGCCGACTTCTGCGAGCGCGCCGCCAGCTTCCCCTACGTCACCATCGACACCGAGTTCCTGCGCGAGCGCACCTACTACGCGCAGCTCTGCCTCGTCCAACTCGCGATCCCGGGCGACGGCGAGGACGACGCGGTCCTCGTCGATCCGCTCGCCGACGGCATGTCCCTCGACCCGCTCTACGGGCTCCTGCGCGACCCGGGCGTGGTCAAGGTCTTCCACGCTGCGCGGCAGGATCTCGAGATCTTCTATGTCGAGGGCGGCGTCATCCCGGCCCCGCTCTTCGACACGCAGGTGGCGGCGATGGTCTGCGGCTTTGGTGAGCAGGTGGGCTACGAGACGCTGGTCAAGCGCATCGCGCGGGCCGGGCTCGACAAGACCTCGCGCTTCACCGACTGGTCGCGGCGCCCCCTGAGCGACGCGCAGAAGGCCTATGCGCTCGCCGACGTCACGCACCTGCGGGTGATCTACGAACACCTCGCGGCCGAGCTGGACCGCAGCGGCCGCCGCGCCTGGGTGGAGGAGGAACTGGCGACGCTTGCCGATCCCGAGACCTACGTCGTCGAGCCTGCGGAGGCATGGCGCCGTCTCAAGACCCGCACCGGGTCGGGCAAGTTCCTCGCCGCGGTCAAGGAACTGGCCGAGTTCCGCGAGCGCTACGCCCGCGAGCACAACGTGCCGCGAAGCCGCGTCCTCAAGGACGACGCCCTGCTCGAGGTCGCCTCGACCCGCCCGCGCGACATGGGCGAACTCGGCCGCGCCCGGCTGCTGCTGCGCGAGGCGCGACGCGGCAACGTGGCGGACGGCGTCCTCGCGGCGCTGGAGCGGGCGCGAAACTACGCGCCGGACGACTACCCCAGGCCGGACCGCAGCCGCGACCGGTTGCAGGTCAACCCGGCGCTCGCCGACCTCCTGCGCGTCCTGCTCAAGGCCAAGTCGGAGGAGACGGGCGTGGCGCAGAAACTGATCGCGTCGGCCGCCGACCTCGACGCGATCTCGGCCGGGGAGCGCGACCTGCACGCGCTGACGGGATGGCGGCGCACGGTGTTCGGCGAGGACGCGCTGCGCCTCTGCGCGGGCGAGATCGCGCTCGCCGCCCGGGACGGCGCCGTGACGGCGATCGCCCTCGGCTAGCGGCGCGACGAGAGCGTGTTCAGCTCGCCCGCTACGCGGACCTCGCGCACGCCCGAGAGAAGGTCTTGATTGACGAAGGCAGCAACCATGAGTTCCCGCGAGCGCGGCGTCGCCGCCGGCGTCTGGTAGGGCGGCGGCCAGGCTCGGAGCTGGTATGCCAGCACGCCGGCCTCGGCGCTGTCGACCCGGACCAGCCGACCGTCGTACCACCCCTGCCGCGGCGGCAGGCCCGTGACCCGGATGATGGCGCCGGCCGGATGAGGCTCGACCGCGAGCCGCGTGACCTGCGGCACCAGCGGCCGCGGGTCGGGCGCGGTCGACGCCGCCTGCAGCCGCTCCTCCCGCGTCCGCCCGCTGCAGGCGGCGAGCGGGGCCAGACCCGTTGTCAAGATGAAGAGGCGCCGGTCCACCATCGTCCCCCGTCCCCGATGACCTCTTCGCCTAGCCGAAACCCGGCGCCTTGAAAAGCCGGCGCAGACTGGACAGCCGCCGGGTCGGGTCTTAGCTCGGGTGTCAGCAGGGAGGTGCCCCGATGGCGACGCCCGCCTTCGAAGAGATTGCCGACACGTTCGAGTTCCTCGACGACTGGGAGGACCGGTACCGGCACGTCATCGACCTCG
>CAYMRW010000059.1:0-10229 GCA_964392825.1 uncultured Rhodobacterales bacterium | reverse complement strand
AGCACCGGGCGGATGCGCGCCTCGGCGGTGCGCACGATCGCCTCGATCTTCGGCATGTAGCGCGCGTATTCCTGGTACGTGTCGATCAGCACGATGTTGTTGTTCACCACGATCCCGGCGAGCGCGACGATGCCGGTGCCGGTCATGATGATCGAGAACGGCTGGTCCATCACCATCATCCCGATCAGCGTTCCCGTCGTCGACAGGACCACCGCGAGCAGCACCAGCACGGCGTTGTAGAACGAGTTGAACTGCGCCAGCAGGATGATGAACATGAGCCCCAGCGCCCCGGCGAAGGCGTACATCAGGAACTGCGCGGATTCCTCCTGCTCCTCCTGATCGCCGGTCCATTGCCAGTTGACGCCCGCGGGCAAAGGGTCCTCGGTTTCCAGCCATTCCGCCAGCGTCTCGACGCGCTCGTTCGGGTTCACCGGAGTGCCGTCGTCCTTGACGAGGCCGGGCCGCACGTCGGCCTTGACGTCGAAGAACCGCTTCTGGTCGATCCGGTCGATCTGTCCGAGCTTTGCCACCGGCTGGCGGGTGATGAAGTTCGACAGCGGCACCAGGCCGTCGCTCGTGCGGACCTTGAGCGAGTCGAGCGTAGAGAGGACGCGGTCCTCCTCGGGCAGGCGGACGCGGATCTCGATCTCCTCGTCCGAGGTGTCGACGCGCATCGTGTCGAGCAGGATGCCGCGCGTGACGAGCTGCACCATGCCGCCCACGGTCGCGACGTCGGCGCCGAAACGGCCGGCCTTCTCAACGTCGACGTCGACCTGCCAGTCGATGCCGGGCAGCGGCCGCGTGTCCTCGATGTCGACGAGCCCGTCGGTCGCCTCGAACTTCTGGCGCGCGATCGCGGTCGCCGCCAGCAGATCCTCCCAATTGTCCCCCGACAGGCGAAGGTGGACGGGCTTGCCCGAGGACGGGCCGCGGCTCAGATCGAGGATCTCGGTCTCAATCCCGGGGATGGTGGCGAGGCGATCCTGCAGGCGATCGAGGACGACGTTCCCATCGAGGTCGTCGACGGCGAGGTCCCGCGTCGCGGCGAAGGCGGGCCGATCCTCCCACGGAATGAGTTCGATCTGCACCTGACCGATCGAATCGAGCGGGCCCGACGCGCCGCCGGTGTTCTGGTTCAGCCCGCCGTCGCCGGCGAAGGCGAAGGCGCTGTCGATGCCCTCGACCGAGAGCACGATCTCCTCCACCTCCTTCACCAGCGCGTCCTTCTCGACCAGCGACAGGTTGCCGCGCGCCCGCACGTAGACGATCGCCTGCTCGGGCTCGGATTCAACGAAGAACTCCACGCCGTTGTTGTTCTGCGCGAAGGTGATGAAGGTGCCGACGACGAAGGCGGCGACAAGGGCGATGGCGACGACCGGCATCACCGGGTTGCCGGCGATCAGCTTGATGAACCGGCCGAAGGGGGTGCGGCGGTAGCCGGCCTGCACCTTCGTCGGCCGCCGCTGCCGCGTCGCCGCGCCGAGGGTGATCGACGACAGGATGCCGCCGCCGACGAACAGGACCGCGCCCGGCAGCCAGCGGATCGCGTCGGGCAGGGGCGTGTCGCCGCCGAAAACGTAGCCCGGGTTGAGGATCTGCATGGCGCCCACGAAGGTGATGAACCATGCCACCGGAACGAGCGCCGCGCGTACGGGCCACGGCAGGGCGTGGCGCAGGGCGTCAGAACGGCGACCGAAGAGGCGGGTCATCCGGCCGGCGACGCCGCCCATCACCGGGAGGTAGATGAGGGCCACGACCAGCGACGCCGACAGCACGAAGATCAGCGTGACGGGCAGCATCCCCATGAACTCGCCCGGGATGCCCGGCCAGAACAGCATCGGCAGGAACGCGCAGAGCGTCGTCGCGGTCGAGGCGACGATCGGCCAGAACATCCGCTTGGCCGCCTCGACGTACGCGTGCATCGGCCCCGAACCCTCGGTGATGCGCTTGTCGGCGTACTCCACGACGACGATGGCGCCGTCGACGAGCATGCCGACGGCGAGGATGAGGCCGAACATGACGATGTTCGAGATCGCCACGTCCATCACCGCGAGGAACACGAAGCAGAGCAGGAACGAGGTCGGGATCGCGAAGCCCACGAGCAGCGCCGAGCGCGGCCCGAGGGACGCGAGCACCACGATCATCACGAGCGCGATCGCCGTCAGCACCGAACCCTCGAGCTGGCTCACCATCGATGCGACCTGGCGCGACTGGTCGTTCGACGTGCCGACCTCGATCGCCTGGCGCAGGTCCGCGGGCCAGCCCGCCTGCGCCGCCGCCACCTCCTCGCGGATGAGGTCGGCGGTGTCGATGATATTGAAGCCCTTCCGTTTCACCACCTGGATGGCGACCGTGCTCTCGCCGTTGAAGCGGGCGGTGCCGGCGCGGTCCTCGAAGGTCAGGCGGATGTCGGCGAGGTCGCCGAGCGTCACCACGCGGTCGCCGTTGACTTTGATCGGCAGGTTGTAGACGTCCCGCTGGTCGTCGAACGACGAGGGGATCTTCACGCTGAAGGCGCCCGACTCGGTCTCCACCTCGCCCGCCGCGATCAGCTGATTGTTGTTGACGACGGCCTGACTCAGTTCGTTCGCGGTGACGTTGTAGGCCTCGAGCTTGAGGGGGTCGATCACCACCTCGAGCATCTCGTCGCGGTGCCCGGCGAGCGGCGCCTCGAGCACCGGCTCGAGCGCCTCGAGCCGGTCCTGCAGGTCCGAGGCGACGCGCAGCAGCGTCCGTTCGGGCAGGGGCCCCGACAGGTTGACGATGATGATCGGAAACTCGGAGAAGTTCGTCTCGACGATCGAGTACTGTTCCGCACCGTCGGGGAAGTCCGCCTCGGCGCTGTTCATGGCGTCGCGGACGTCGGCGATGGTCTTGGTCTTGTCCCAGCCGAACTCGAACTCCAGCGCGACGCCGGCGTACCCCTCGGCCGCGGTCGCCTGCATCTCCTTCAGGCCGTCGAGGTCGGAGAGCTCGGTCTCCATCGGCTTGACGAGCAGTTTCTCGGCATCCTCTGCCGAGATGCCGGGAAACGGCACCGAGACGAAGAGCGCCGGGATCTCGATGTCGGGCTCGCCCTCCTTGGGGAGCGACGCGTAGGCGAAGGCTCCGACCGCGATCGACAGCGCGATGAAGGCCAGGATCATGCGCGCCCGGCCGGCAGCCCAGTCGATGATGCCGGTCATCCCGCGTTCTCCTGGAAGGTGGCATCGACCGGCACGCCATCGGTCACGAACTCCTGCCCGACGACGATGATGTCGACGGACTCGTCGAGACCCGAGACCCAGACGCCCTCGGGCAGATCCCGCATCATCTGCACCGGCGCGAAACGCGCCGTGCCGTCGCGGACGAGCCGCACGCCGAGCCGCCCTTCGTCGTCGAGGGTCAGGGCCGATTGCGGAATGAGGTGCGCGGTCGTGCCGGAAGCGTCGATGATCATCTCGGCGGTCTGGCCGTCGCGGATGCTGAGGTCGTCGTTCGGGACCTCGGCCTCGACCCGGAACGTCCGCGTCGTCTCGTCGGCCGAGCGGCTGATGAACGTCACCTCGCCCGTGACCGCAAGGCCAGAGGCGAGGCGGGCATTGACCTGGGCGCCGCGCGAGATGCGGTCGACCTCGACCTCGGGCACGAAGCCAACGAGCTTGATCGGGTCGAGCTGGATCACAGTCGCGCAGAGCGACCCGGCCTGGAGCAGCGATCCGACCTCGGCGGTGTCGGACTCGAGCAGCCCCGAGAACGGGGCCGTCATCCGCAACCGATCGAGTTCGGTCTCGGCTGCGGCTACCGCGGCCTCGGCCGACCGCACCTGGGCCCGCGCCGTCTCCACCCCCGCCAGGGCCGACTGCACTTCCGCCTCGGTCCCGGCGACACGGCTCTCGGACGCGTAGCCGCCCTCGATCAGCTGCGAGGCCGCGCGATTGTTGATGCGCGCCTCGGACAGACGCGCCTCCGCCTCGATCAGGCGCGCCTGTGCCTCCGGCACGCGCGACTGGGCCTCGGCGAGGGCGACCTCCCGGGTACCGGGATCGATCTCGCAGAGAAGCTCGCCTTCCTCGACCGAGGCCCCCTTGCGCAGCGGCAATGACACGACCTTGCCCGTCGTCTCGGCCCGGACCTCCACCTGGCGCGCAGCTTCCGTGCGCCCGCGCAGAACGACCGCCCCGTCGATCTCGCGCGCCGTCGACGACAGCGCGACGACGGACACGGCCGCCTCGGGCGCCTCCTGCGCGCCCGCATTCGCGCCGCCAACCGCCGGTGCGTTCTGTGCGATCGCCATCACGGTCTCGCGCTCGAACACGAGGGCGTAAAGCGACGCCATCACGATAATGGACGTCAGTATGGGGAGGAGCCGCATTCTCTCGGTTCTCTTGTCCTTTGTCGATGATCGGCCATCGCGAACGGGGCGGGGCCGAGCACCTCATCGTGCACCCGAAGTAGCAAGGGCAGATCACATGTGAAGAGGCTACACTGAACTATTTCGTTCAGAAAGCCGCGATGCGACCTCGCGGACACGCCTTTGCATGGCGCGTACGGCCTGTGTATGAGGCGGGGAGGCATCTGGCACGGGCGACGATGAGCGACACCGACAGCATCATGGCCGAGGTCACCGACGAGCTTCGGCGCGACCGGCTCTTCGCGCTGTTTCGCCGCTGGGCGTGGCTCGCGATCCTCTTGGTCGTCTTCGTCGTCGGCGGCGCCGCCTGGAACGAATGGCGCAAGTCCCGGGAAACGACAGCGGCGCGGGCGGTGGGCGACGCGGTGATCGCGGCGCTTGCAGCCCCCGACGCCGCAGCGCGCGCCCAGGCTCTGGCCGGGATAGAGGCCGACGGCGATGCCGCTGCCTTCGTCGCGATGCTGGCCGCGGCCGAGGCCATCGCCGCCGAGGATGCCGACGCGGAGATCTCGAACGACCGGGCGGCCGAGCGGGCCGAGACCGCACGGTGGCAGGACGCCGCACGGCTGAAGGCGATCCTGGCGCAATCCGGCGAGACGACGCCCGGGGAGCGCATCGCCGAGCTCGAGCCCCTGACGGCCAGCGGCGCGCCCTTCCGGCTGCTTGCGCTCGAGCAGACGGCCTACGCTTACGTGGAGCAGGGCGAGACGGACGCGGCAGTGGCGTTGCTCCGCGACGTCATCGCCGACGGCGGCGTCACCGACGGGTTGCGCCGGCGCGCGAGCGAGATGATCGTCGCGCTGGGCGGAACGATCGAGCCCGGCGCGGGCGGCTGAATGGCGGTCGCGGGGCGGCAGGGAGACGGAGAGGGATGAGACCGGCACTCGGCGCAATCGCGGCTATCGTCCTCGTCGCCGCATGCGACCAGGAGGAGATCCTGACCGGCCAGCGGCTCGATATCCGCCCGGCGCTGGAGCAGTCGGCTCCAGCCGCCTCGCGCATCGCGCTGCCGGCGGCGGTGTCGCGGTCGGAGTGGAACCAGAAGGCCCTAAACCCTGCGCATGCCCCCGGTCACTCGGCCCTCGCGCTGCCGCTCGAGCGCGTGTGGAGCGCCGATATCGGGCGGGGATCGAGCCGCCGCTACCGCATCTACGCCGAACCCGTCGTCGCCGGGGGTCGCGTCTTTGCGATGGACAGCCGCGCCCGACTGACGGCGGTCGGTCTGAACGGGCAGACGCAGTGGGCACGCGACCTGACGCCCGCGCGGGATCGATCGAGCGACGCCTCCGGCGGCGGCCTGGCGGCACTCGGCGGACGCGTCTACGCCACGACCGGCTTCGGCGAACTCGTGGTCCTCGACGCTGCGACCGGCGCCGAGGTCTGGCGTCAGGACCTGCAGGCGGCGTCGCTCGGCGCCCCCACGGTCCTCGGCGACGTCGTCTACGCAGTCTCGCGCGACAGCCGCGGCTGGGCCATCGACGCCCGCAACGGCCGCATCCTCTGGGAGGTGTCGGGCGTGCCCAGCCCGGCCGGGGTCGACGGGGGCGCGGCCCCGGCCGCCGACGGCACGCGTGCCTACTTTCCGATGAATTCGAGCGAACTGATCGCGGTCGACCGCGACGGCACGCGGGTCTGGGCGACCGCCGTCGCCGGCGCCCGGCCCGGGCGCGCCTACGCCGGCATCGACGACGTCACGGGCGACCCCGTCCTCACCGGCGGCGTCGTCTACGCCGGCAACCCGAGCGGCCAGACCATCGCCGTCGAGGCGGCGACGGGCGAGCGGCTCTGGTCGGCGGAGGAGGGCGCGCTGAGCCCGCCCGTAGTCGTCGGCGGCAGCGTTTTCGTGGTCAGCGACGCCAACGAACTGGTCCGCCTCGATGCGCGGACCGGCAACCGGATCTGGGGCGTGCAGCTGCCGCTCTTCACCACCGATCGCATCCGGCGGCGGCAGGGGGTCTATGCGCATTACGGGCCCGTGCTGGCCGGCGGGCAGCTTGTCGTGGCCAGCGGCGACGGGGTCATCCGCGCCTTCGACCCGTCGACCGGGCGACTCGTGGCGACGACGGAGCTGCCCGGTGGGGCGGCCTCGAACCCGGTGATCGCCAACGGGCTCCTGTTCGTGACCGATGCCGACGGGCGGCTCAACGCCTACCGCTGAGGACCGGTGCGCGGGCGTCGTGTGGCGCGCGCATCGCCGGCAAACGAGATCGCAGCATGCCCCTGACCCTCGCCATCGTCGGCCGCCCGAACGTCGGCAAGTCGACCCTGTTCAACCGGCTCGTCGGTCAGCGACTGGCGCTCGTCGACGACACGCCGGGCGTCACGCGCGACCTGCGCGAGGGCGCCGCACGCCTCGGCCACCTGCGGTTCGTCGTGATCGACACCGCGGGGCTCGAGGACGCCACCGACGACAGCCTGCCGGCACGGATGCGGCGCCTGACGGAACGGGCCATCGCGGCGGCCGACGCCTGTCTCTTCATCGTCGATGCGCGCACCGGGGTCACGGCCGTCGACGAGGTGCTGGCCGGCATCTTGCGCAAGGCCGGCACCGAGGTGATCGTGGTCGCCAACAAGTCCGAGGGCCGGGCCGCCGAAGCGGGCATCCTCGACGCCTGGTCGCTGGGCCTCGGCGAGCCGGTTCCTGTCTCGGCAGAGCACGGCGAGGGGATGGCGGACCTTGCGGCTCGCATCGCGCCCCTCGCCGACGCCGCGGCCGACACCGGGCAGGACATGCCGACGACCGACCTCGACGTCGATGTCGCGGCGTCGGCAGGCAAGCCGATACAGGTGGCGGTCGTCGGACGCCCGAACGCCGGTAAGTCGACCCTCGTCAACGCGCTTCTAGGGGACGACCGGCTGCTCACCGGGCCCGAGGCCGGGATCACCCGCGACGCGATCTCGGTCCTCCTCGACTGGGACGGCCGGCCGATCCGACTCTTCGACACGGCCGGCATGCGCAAGAAGGCCAAGGTACAGGAGACGCTCGAGAGACTGTCGGTCGCCGACGGCCTGCGCGCGGTCAGGTTCGCCGAGGTCGCCGTCGTCCTGCTCGACGCGGCGATCCCGTTCGAACAGCAGGATCTGCGCATTGCGGACCTTGCCGAGCGCGAGGGACGGGCGGTGGTCGTGGCGGTCAACAAGTGGGACCTCGTCTCCGACCGCCAGTCCCGCCTGCGGGAACTGCGCGAGGCCTTCGACCGCCTGTTGCCGCAGCTTCGCGGAGCGCCTCTCGTCGCGGTCTCGGCAGTGACGGGGCAGGGCCTCGACCGCCTGCGCCGCGCCGTACTGCAGGCGCACGAGGTCTGGAACCGCCGCGTCGCCACGGGGCCTCTGAACCGCTGGCTGATGGAGATGGTGGCGGCGCACCCGCCGCCGGCTCCGGGCGGGCGGCGCATCCGTCTGCGCTATGCCACGCAGGTCAAGACCCGCCCGCCGGGTTTCGTGGTGATGGCCTCGCATCCGGAGAAGCTGCCCGAGGCCTATGCGCGCTACCTCATCAACGGCTTGCGCGACGACTTCGACATGCCGGGCACGCCGATCCGCCTGACGTTCCGCTCGCAGGCGGACAAGAACCCGTTCCGCGACCGCACGAGGTCGACGCCGTCGCGCCTCCGCAAGCACCTCGGCAAGCCGCCGCGGCGCTAGCGGTCATCCGGCGGTCCCGGGCAGGAGCCTGATCTCGGCGATCAGGGCGACGAGCAGCGCGACGTGCCGCGCCGGGCTGTAGGAGGCGTCGCGTGCGCGCCGCGTCGCCTCGATCCGTTGCTCCTCGGCGATCAGGGTCGGGATCGCCCCCGTCGGGGTCGGAAGCGTCTCCGACTGCACCAGCCGGCGCAGGTCGCGCTCGCGGTTGTAGTCCCGCAATCCGAAGCGGGCCGCGCGGATTAGCAGACGCGGTCGGCGCAGCGAATTCAGTACCCCCACGAAGTCGGTCATCGATCGTCCTTTCTCGGCTATGCAGGCGAAAAGGACGTTGTTACAACCAATGCGAGTGTTGCAGTGTGGGTGGAATCTCCGTGCGTTCCCTTTCTACATTGTTCAAGACGGGCAACCACCTTGTCGAGCACAGCTTTCGCCGCGCCAGCACGATCGAGACACAACCCATAGTTGCTCATAGTCGTGGGGCAGCTCCTTGAAGCGGCGGATGAGACGGAGGGCGATGTGACGAAGACGGAGACCCTGGGCAGGCCTCACGCCAACCTCCCGCCCTGGGTTCCGCCGGCGGCACGACACTATCTCGTCCACACCGTGACCGGTCGCTCGATCCGCGAGCTGGCGCGCCATGCCGGGTGCCATGCCTCGACGATCCTGCGTCAGGTCCGGCGGCTCGAGAGCCAGCGGGACGACCCTCTGGTCGACGAGGCGCTCCGGCGTCTCGGTGCATCGTACTTCGCCGAATACAGCGACCGATCGACGAGGGGATCCCTGCAGATGACCGCCGCCTTCACACCCCCCGAAACGCCGACCGAGGAAGCGCTGGAGCGCGAGGCGCGCCGCGTCCTGCGGCGCCTCAACGAGCCCGGCGCCTGCCTCGCCATCGCCCAGGACATGGACAAGGGGGTCGTTGTCCGCGACAGCGCCGACGGGCGCACGGTGCGCACCGCCGTCCTCGACCGCGAGATCGCCGAGGCGATGGCGCTCAAGGACTGGATCCGCTGCCAGACGCAGGGCCGCATCGCGCGCTACCGCATCACCCAGGCGGGCCGTGCGGCGCTCAAGCGCCTCGTCGCCGAGGAGGAGGGGGCGCGGCACGGTTTCGAGGAGGACGTCACCCCCTTCGCCGACCAGCACCGCGAGATCGAGGACGGCGGCCGCCGCCGCGCGCCGCGCTACAACATCGCCGAAAGCCCGCTGACGACGCTGGCGCGGCGCCGCGACAAGGACGGCGCGCCGTTCCTGACGAGCGACCTCGTCGCCGCGGGCGAGCGGCTGCGCGAGGACTTCGAGCTGGCCCAGCTCGGCCCCCGCGTCACCCAGAACTGGCAGAAGTTCCTTACCGGAGAGGGGCCCGACTTCAGCAAGCTCGAGCCGGGCGAGAACGGCTCGGCCCGCGCCCGCAGCCGCGTTGCGGCGGCGCTCACCGACCTCGGCCCCGGTCTCGGCGACGTGGCCTTGCGCTGCTGCTGCTTTCTCGAGGGGCTCGAGATGACCGAGAAGCGCATGGGCTGGTCGGCGCGATCGGGCAAGATCGTCCTGCGCATCGCCCTCCACCGCCTCAAGCGGCACTACGACGAGCGCGAGGACGGCTGGTCGCCGATGATCGGCTGACGCGGCCCTGCCAACGGGGTGTCCCGATTGGCACCCTTTGTCGCTTTGCGACCTCCTGCTATCATCGTGCCCGCGTGAAGGGGGAGGAACGCTCATGATATTGGAGGGGGGATGCCTTTGCGGTGCGGTGCGGTACCGGACAGAGGCGGAGCCGGCGATGCAGGTGATCTGTCATTGCAAGACCTGCCAGAAGAATTCCGGGTCGGCCTACTCGCTGAACGTGGCAGTGCCGCTCGACAGCCTTGAGGTTTCGGGCGACACCCCGAAAACGTACGAGGACCGCTCCGGCGCAAGCGGCAAGGCCTTCAATCGCCATTTCTGCGGCGCCTGCGGCTCGCACGTCTACAGCGACGGCGAAGCCTATGGCGCGCTGGCATTTATCAAGGCCGGCACGCTCGACGATGCGGGCTGGCTCCGGCCGGACCTCCATATCTGGTGCGCCGAAAAGCTGCCTTTCGTGGCGATCCCGGAGGCTGCGATGCAGGCCCCCGCCAATCCCGGCTGACAAGCACGAAGACCGCCGGACCTGACGCCCGGCCCAGCTCGCAGCGTTGTCGATGGCGAAAGG
>CAYMRW010000058.1:0-10295 GCA_964392825.1 uncultured Rhodobacterales bacterium | reverse complement strand
CCGATGCGCTCGAACCGAACTTCGCGGCCAGCCCGACGGTCTTCGTCTCCATCGGACAGCTCGCCCCGCAGGCCGAGGCGCAGATACCCGAGGCCGCCACGATCGACGTCTACGCTCTCGGCGAGTTCAACAACCCTGGCCGGTTCGACCTCGAGCCCGGAACGACGCTTCTGCAGTTCATCGCGGCCTCGGGTGGCCTGACGCGGTTCGCTGCGACGAAGCGCGTCCAGCTTCGCCGGCAGGACTTGCGCACGGGGCAGGAGCGGGTGTTCGAGCTCAACCTCCGCGCTATCGAGCAGGGGGCGCAGCGTACGGGCCAGCTCATCCTGCAGCCGGGCGACGTCGTGGTGGCGCCGGAACGTCGTCTCTTCGAGTGATCCCGTGAGCGTGTCCCGGTCTGCGCTCCATGCCGCGCTGGGCGGTGTGACGGCAGGTGGTGTCCTGTTCGCGTCCGCAGCCTTCGGCCAGGACCGGGAAGCGCTGGCCGGGCCGCGCTTCGTCCTCGACTACGGGATCGGCCTGGAGGTGGACAGCAACGATCCCCTGGAGGATCCGTCTCCGGGGACGTACGCAGCCCTCGTCAATCAGATCGATCTGGCGTTTCTGACGAACACCCGCTTGCAGAGCCTCGCGCTGACCTTCTCCGGGGACATCAACCTCGCCGACGATCCGGATGAAGAGGATACGCAGATCGAGTTCCGGGATCCGACGGTCGGCCTGAGCTACTCGCGCGAGGCCGCGAATGCCCGTCTCGCCCTTTCGGGAAGCGTGCGTTCGGTCGACGTCGATTCCCTCGAGCCGTTCTTCATCGACACCGATGGCGACACGATCATCGACGAGGCCGGCTTCACGGAGGACGACGGAACGGCCACCGTCGTCAATTTCGGGGTGACGCTGGAGACCCGGCTCAACGCCCCGATCAGCACGACGTACACGGCCGCATACTCCGCCCGCAGCTACTCCGACACCGAGGACCCGCAGCTCTACGACCGGGAGGATTTCCGCGTCGGCGCCACGACCAGTCTTCGTTTCTCGGACGTTTCCCTCGGCCGACTGAACCTGGGCCTGCGCCAGTACGAGTACTCCGAGGGTCGCGATCTGCTGGGTCAGAGCGGCTCGATCGAGGCCTCCCTCGTCCGCGAACTCTCGCAGACGCTGACCGTTGAGGCTGCCGTGGGCTACGCGCTGACCCGCGAGGAGGAGGAGATCGAGGGCGAGACTTTCGACGAGACCGACCAGGGGCTGATCTTCGACGCCGCCTTTCGCCGCGAGGTCATCAACGGCGAGTACTTCGGCGAGTATGGCCGCGATCTGGTCGAGGACACGTTCCGGAACACGCTCGTCTTCGGCCGTTCGTTCTCCCTGCAGAATTCGGATCTGAGGGCGTCATTCGGCTTCACGGCGCTCGACGGCGGCGACCCACAGCCGGTCTTCGACGTCTTCTACGCGCGCGAAACGCAGGACGGTCAGTTCACGGCCGGCTTCCAGCGAACCGTCACCCTCAACACCGACGATGACGAGCGGGTCCTGTCCGCCGCCGTCGTCGGCTACTCGCACCAGATCAACACGCTGTCCTCTTTCCGCGTCGGCTTGGACTACGCTTTCATCACCAACTACGACGAGGGCGATGACGACGACGATGAGGAGCGGGCGACGATCACGGCGTCGTACAATCGCGCCCTGACCAGGGATTGGGGCCTGACGGTCGGCTATCGCGGTCGGGCGAAGTCGACGGAGACCGAGGACGCGATCTCGAACTCGGTGTTCGTGAACCTCGGGCGGCGGTTCATCTTCCGCCCCTGATCCGCTCCATTCCACCTTGCGCAGCCGCGGCGGCGCGGACAACTAGCCGCCATGCGCGACGACGTCCCCCGCTATCGCCGGGATCCGGCCCGGATTGCCGCCTGGTCCGACACGCCGCGCAGTCCGGCGGTCCTCTGGGCGCTGATCGCGATCTGCACCCTGGTCGAGATGGGGCTCGTCGCCGCCGATCTCGGCCTCGTCGGGCGCCCGCGGCTGCGGACGCTGGCCTATCAGTATGGCGGCTTCTGGGTCGGGCTTCTCGGCAGCTGGCGGCCGAACTACGCGGCGCAACCCTACGCGATGTTCCTGACCTACGCCTTCCTGCACGGCGGCATCGGGCACCTCGCGGTCAACATGCTGACGCTCTGGTCGCTCGGCCGGCTCGTGATCCTGCGGGTCGGTCAGGCGCGGTTCCTGCTGCTCTACGGGATCGCCAGCCTCGGCGGAGCGCTTGGCTTCGCGGCGCTGTCCGCCTCGCTCAGGCCGATGGTGGGCGCGTCGGGCGCCCTCTTCGGGCTGATCGGCGCCTGGATCGCGTGGGACTACATCGACCGGTTCAGCCGGTCGGAACCCCTGTTGCCGGTACTCCGCCCGATCCTGATCCTGATCGTTTTGAACGTCGTGCTCTACTACGCGATGGGCGGGCATCTGGCTTGGGAGACGCATCTCGGCGGCTTCCTCGCGGGGTTCTTCACGGCCTTTCTCGTCGATCCGCGGTCGCGTCCGCCTGGCCCTCAGTCGATACCGGGCGGCAGCAGCCGGTGGTGAAGCGCCGGCGCGGCGGCGACCACGCCGGCTGTCCGCGCACCGGCCGAATTGAACGAGAGGCGTCCTCCGGTCCGGTCGGTCACGGTGGCGCCGGCCTCTGCCGCGATCAGCGCCCCCGCGGCGATGTCCCATTCCCAGCAGTCGCGGAACGTCATCATCGCATCGAAGCGCCCTTCGGCGACGAGGCACAGGCGGTAGGCCAGCGACGGACGGAAATGGCGCTTGACAGGGGGCACGCGCTCGCGTCCCCAGACCTCGGAGGTGAGTGCCGGGCGCGGCGCCAGCACCTGCGCCCGGGCAATGTCGCGCCGGCCGCTCGCCCGGATCGAGGCGCTGTCGGCCCGGGCACCTCCGCCTGCCGTCGCGACAAAGACGCGATCCCGCGCCGGCAGCGCCACGACGGCCGTCTTGACCACTCCGCCCTGCGCGACGGCGAGCGACACCGCCCATGACGCCTTGCCCTCGAGAAAGCTGCGCGTACCGTCGATCGGATCGACGATGAACACGCGGTCTGCGGAGAGGCGTGCGGCGCCCTCGTCCGATTCCTCGCTCAGCCAGCCGTAATCGGGCCGTGCCGTCCGCAGGACGTCCTTGAGGTGGGCGTCCACGGCGAGATCCGCCTCGCTGACAGGCCCCAGGCCGCCGCCCTTGTCCCAGACCGCCGGCGCTTTCCGCCAGCGCGCGAGCGCCGTTTCGCCCGCCAGGCGCGCCGCCTCGGTCAGCAGGACGAGGTCGTCACGCTCCGGCAATAACGATGCCGTCGACGAGCAGGGACGGGACGCAACGCGCGTGCCACGGCCGGGCGTCATTGGCCGGGCGGATCGTGCGCAGCATGTCGCGAAGGTTTGCGGCGATGGTGCACTCGTTCACCGGGTAGGCGATCTCGCCCCGCTCGACCCAGAAGCCGCTGGCGCCGCGCGAATAGTCGCCCGTCGTCGCGTTAATCGAGGAGCCGATCATCGACGTCACGAGAAGGCCGGTGCCCATCTCGCGCAGAAGGTCCTCGCGGCTGGCGTCGCCTTGGGTCAGTTCGAGGTTGGTGATCGCGGGGCTCGGCGGGCCGGACGGGCTCCGCGCGGCGTTCGCCGTGCTCTCCATACCGAGCTTGCGTGCCGTGCCGATGTCGAGCGTCCAGCCGGTCAGAACCCCGTTCTCGACGATGACGCGCGGTCGCGTCGGCAGGCCCTCCGCATCGAAGGCCCGGGACATCCGCGCCCTCCGGCGGTGCGGATCCTCGGTCAGCGACAGCTCGGCCGGCAGAATTCGCTGCCCGAGCGCGTCGCGAAGCCAGCTCGACCCGCGCGCGACCGAGGTGCCGTTGACCGCCACGACGAGGTGGCCGATCAGCGATCCGGCCACCCGCTCGTCGTAGAGGACGGGATAGGTCCCGGTCGGCGGCTTGCGCGCGCCCTTCCGCGCGACCGTGCGGTCTCCGGCGATACGCCCGATCTCGTCGGCGGCGGGAAGGTCGGACCGGTGCACGCGCTGCTCGCCGTACCAGTCGCGCTCCATGCCGAGCCCCTCGCCGCAGATGGCGACGCAGGAAACCCCGGTGCTCGTATGCCGGAAATGGCCGAGGAAGCCGTTGCTGGCCGCGAGCACGCCGTCGCGGCGCTGATGCGCGCCCGTGGCCTGCTCGATCTGGCTGACGCCGGACACGGCGCGCGCCGCCGCCTCGGCTGCGAGCGCCATCTGCGACAGGTCTTCGGGCGTCGGCTCCGCCGCCGGATCGTAGACCTCGAACGCCTCGTTGTCGCGCTCCGCCGACAACGCCGAGGACGGGGCCAGCGCAACGCTCGGATCCTCCGGCGCCGCGCGGGCCATCACCACGGCGCGGCGGGCCATCTCCTCGAGCGTGGCCTCGCGGAGGTCCGACGCCGCGACGCACGCCTGGCGCCGGCCGACGATGGCCCGCAAGCCGATCTCGGTGCCCTCGGCGCGCTCGGCATGCTCGAGCGTGCCGTTGCGGACCTCGATCGACACGTCGGCGTCGCGCACCGCCACGACGTCCGCGGCGTCGGCCCCCTCGTGCCGGGCGAAGCTCAGCAGGCGTTCGGCGGCGCGGTCGAGGTCGGGCGTCGTCACTGAACCGGAAGCTCGCCGATCGGTTGACCGTTCAGAAGTACCTGGCCGTCCTCGCTGAACCGCGCCTCGAACGTCAGCTCGTCGTCTCCGGGCCCGGTCTGCCCGAACATGTTGAGCATGAGTTGGAGGCTCATCGCCTGGTCCGGGGGGAGAAGGCCCGCCTGCCCGAGCCGCTGCAGCAGCGCCTCCGTCCCGGTGACGGTCACCTCGACGAGGCCCACCGGACGCATCTCGTCCCCTGCGGCGTCGGGGAAGGCGAGGCGGCCCGTCGCCTCCATCTCGGCATCGGCGAGGGCGATGCGCAGCTCCTCCAGCGCAAGCGTCTCGAGCCGGCCGGCCGGGTCTCCGCCGGCCCCCGGCGTCTCGCTGGCGATCATCGTTCCCGATGCGTTCAGGATCACCTCGCCGGGGTCGCGCGGAATGATTCCCGCCGGGTCGATCATGTTCCAGACGCCCTCGTCGAGGCGCACCTCGCCCATCCGCAGGTCGACGTCGTAGGGGCGGGACGTGCCGTCGGGCAGAAGCGGCAGTTCGACCACCGTCGCGATGCTTGCGGCCTCGATCGAGGCCTGCGGCAGCGGCAGCGTACTGCCGCTGATCGCGATCACCGCGCTCTCGGCCGAGCTCGAATAGGCGAGCGCGCCGGGCAGGATCGCGATGTCGGTGGCGCTCGGTCCGGTCGTCGCCTCGATCGTCGAGACATCGCCATCCGCGGAGCTGGTGACGCGGAACCGGCTCGCGGCCGAGCGATACGAGGCTTCGCGCGACGCCCCCTCCTCCAGGTCCCCGGCCATCGCCATCACATCGGCGCCGAGTACCTGCAGCAGATCGTCGCTCACCACGTCATCGAGCGCGAAGTCGAAGGCGAAATCGCCGGAACCGTCGGGGTTCTCGCCCTCGAGGCGGACGACGACGCGCGACGCGGCGAGCGCGCTCGTGGCGTCCGCGGCGTCGGCCGTCTCGTAGCGCGCCGCGAGCTCCTCGAACACGACCTCGCCGGAAACGTCGATCGGCTCGCCGTCGACCTGTACCTGCTCGACGAGGATTGTGAGCTCGGGGGCCGCGACGCGATGCCGGAGCGCGCCAGCATCCTCGATCACCGTCATCGCGAGGTCGGGATGGCGCACGCGCAGGCGGGTCTCGCGCGGCAGGCCCTCGGCATCGGTATCGCTCAGCACGATCGGATACTCGGGCGACAGGCGCACGGCGACGCCGCCGTCGGCGTCGGGCTCGAGCACGATCTCCCCGACCGACACCTGGTACGTCTCGTCCTCGGTGCCCGCGAGGATCGCAAGGTCGCGCACGACGACGCGACCGTCCGCTTCGTCGACCGATCCCGTCGACACCTCTGCCTCCTCCTCGGCCAGCGCCGCACGCCAGTCGTCCCACACCTCGCGCGGTGTGATGTCGGCGGCAGCGGGCCCTGCGAGGGCGGCGAGGAGCGCAACGGCGCCTGGGCGAAGCATGGGCATTCTCTCCCTGTCGCGGTCCGCCTCACTTCGGCCGGCGGGACCTTCGGGTCAAGGGCCTCCGGACTCGACCGCGTCGCGGGGCCGCGCTAGGCCGTCAGACGCGAACGGGGGGAGGCGACATGCACGATCTGTCAGGCAGGACCGTCCTGATCACCGGCGCCAGCAGCGGGATCGGCGCCGCGGCGGCGGAGGCGTTCGCGAAGGCCGGGGCCAGCGTCGTCCTTCTGGCACGGCGCGAGGAGCGCGTCGCCGAGATCGCGGGGCGGATCGGGGCCGACCGCGCGCTGGCGGTGCCCTGCGACGTCAGTCGCTTCTGGGAGGTGGAGGCGGCGGCGCACGCGGCGGTCGCGACCTTCGGCACGCTCGACGTCCTGGTGAACAATGCCGGCACGATCGAACCCATCGCACATCTCGACGAGGTCGACCCGACGGCGTGGAGCCAGGCCATCGACGTCAATCTGAAGGGTGTGTTCCATGGGATCCGCGCGGCGTTGCCGCTGATGCTGCAGGCGGGCCGGGGCACGATCCTCAACATTTCGTCAGGGGCCGCGTCCGGCCCGAACGAGGGGTGGAGCGCGTACTGCGCCGCGAAGGCCGGGGCGGCGATGCTGCTGCGCTGCGTCCACCGCGAGTGCGGCGAGCGCGGCATCCGCGCGATCGGCCTCTCGCCCGGCACCGTGGCGACCGAGATGCAGCGGCAGATCAAGTCCTCGGGCATCAACCGGGTCAGCCGGCTCGACTGGAGCGACCATATTCCGCCCGAATGGCCCGCGCAGGCCCTGGTCTGGCTCGCCGGTCCCGGGGGCGATGCGTTCCTTGGCGAGGAGGTCAGCCTGCGCGACGAGGGCATCCGCCGGCAGGTGGGGCTCGCGTGATCCGGTTCGACGCCGATGGCGGGCTTTGCACGATCACGCTCGACCGGCCAGAGAAGCGGAACGCGCTGACCCGCGGAATGCTGACAGACCTGGTCGCCGCGGTGGACCGGGCGGCAGATGCCGCGGCGCTCGTCATCACCGGGTCGGGGCCGGTCTTCTCGGCCGGCGCCGACCTCGCCGAGGTGCGTCAGGGGCTCGACACCGATCCGCTCTGGGAGGAGCTGTCGGGACGGATCGCGGCGCTGCCCTTCCCGACCCTCGCGGCGCTGAACGGGTCTGTTGCGGGCGGCGGCTTCGGCATGGTGCTCGCCTGCGACATGCGCATCGCCGTGCCCGAGGCGACGCTGTTCTGGCCGGTGATCGCCAACGGGCTGAAGCCGAGACCGTCGGACCCTGTGCGGCTCGCCGCACTCGTCGGCCCGGGGCGGGCGCGCATGATGCTCCTGACCGGCGAAAGGATCGGTGCGGAGGAGGCGAGGCTCTTCGGCCTCGTCGATCGGATCGTTCCGGCGGGCGAGCTTGCGGGGGAGGCCGCGCGGCTTCTGGCCCCGGCGCTCGCCGCGATGCCGGCGCACGTGGCGGCGCTGAAGCGGGCCGTGCCCTAGGCGCCGAACGGCCATGCGGGGTGCGGGCTCGGCCCGATGGTCGGTTCGCCGGATCGCGGTCCCGCCCGCCGCGCGCCGGCGTCTATGATCGGCGTCGCCTGCCGCGTCCGCCGGTGCGGGCGTGGAAGGTGGGAGGACGGCCCTCGACCCAGCGGACGAAGCGGGCGATGCGCGGATGCGCTCGCAGCGCCTCGGGCGTCGCGTAATGCCGGGCGAGCTCGGTTTCGCTCAGGGCCGCATGGATTTCGTTGTGGCAGATCTGGTGCAGCAGAACGGTCTTGCCGCCCTTGCCGCCACGCAGCTTCGGCACGAGATGATGCAGGCTCTGCCGCGCCTCGGGCGGGATCGGACGCCGGCAAAGGGCACAGATCGGATCGTCGCTCATCGTCCGCCGAGGATGGCGCGCCGTCGCTGCGCGGCAAGACCCGGGCCACGGTCGGAAGACCGCCGTTCACACCAGCGAAGAGCGCCACCCTCGGGCGGTGCTGCGCGCCTTTGCCGCCCTCGACTGCGCACGGGGACAGGCTCGAGCGCCGCCCCTTCGGACGGTGTCGCCGCAGAATCACCCGGGTTCAGAGGGGTCACGAGGGGCCTGTCTCGGCTCACAGGCATCGGGGTTCGACGTGCCCGGGCGATCGTCGTGCGAGAAGACGGTCTGAGAGCGATCCCCTGATCGCAAACGTCGAGCTGCCGGCCTAACGACCATTGCCGAAAGCGGTGCCGTGGGTGCGTAGGTGGCGCCGGCGCTGATCAAGCCGCAATCGGCAAGGGGGCAGTCAGCCGCGGTGCGGAATCATGGCGAGGCGGATCAGCGTGCGTTCCATAAGAGCCATGGCGGGGACCGGGGAGGTCGAGCGGAGCGCGAGGTCGGTCTCGACCAGGGCACGGAGCGCCGTCTCGAGCCGCCGGGGGCCCCAGGTCGCGATCTGGCTCCGCATGCGCTCGCGCCGCGGGCCGAACACCGCGGGGCGCGTGCGGGAGAGCGCCGCCGCGGGGCCCTCCGGGTCGGCGGCGGCGGCGAGAAGCGTTCGGAAGTGCCGGGTCGCGGCAATGCAGATCGCGACGGGCGTCGTGCCCTGCCCCTCGAGCCGGCGGACGAGGGGGGCGATCCGCGCCACATCGGCGTCGGCGGCGGCATGGACGGCCTCGTCGACCGCGGCTTCGGGCGTCGCCGGGGACAGCGCCGCGACCTCGCCCGCCTCGAGCGGCGCAGCGTCGCCGAGCTTGTAGAGGGCGATCTTGTCCAGTGTCTGGCGGAAGTCGCCGGGCTCGAGCGTCCGCGCCAACGCGAAGAGGGCCTGCCCGGCCTCGGCCGAGACGGCGAGCCCCGACGCCGAGAGCAGCCCCTCGATCTCGGCCCGGTCGGGGGGGTCATCGTACACGGCCAGGGCGGCGGCGTGCGCGTGCCCCTCGAAGAGCTTGCGCAGCCGCGAGCGCGGGGTGAGCGCGCCTGCCGTGACGACGAGCCGGGCGTCGCCCTCCTGCCAGTCGTCGAGGGCGTCGGCGACGGCGCCCGCCTGGGCGTCGGCGGCGCCCTCGAGGATCACCGCGCGGGGTCCGGCGAAGAAGCCGAGCGAGCGTATCTCGTCGCCGAGCCGCCCCGGCCCGTCGCGCAGGTCGGCGGGGGCAAGCCGCACGAGCCGCATCTCCGCCTCTGCATCGGCGCCGATCAGCGCCCGCACGAGCTCGCGGCGGCGGAGGGCGATGCGCATGGGGTCGGGGCCGTGGAGCAGCATCGCCGCCGTCTTCGTATCGGGCCGGGCGCAGAACGCCGCCACCTGACGCGGCGGCAGCTTCATGCGCGCCACCCCGGCGCCGTCGCCAGAAGATCGGCGACGATGCGGTCGGCGAGGATCACCATCAGCCGCTGGTTGGCGTCGGCGAGCGCCTCGCGCGTGGCCGCCGTGGTCGAGGTCGAGGAAAGGCCGGTGAAGCTCTGCACGTCGCCGCGCTCGATCACCCTGCCCGACGCGATGTCGAGGAGTTCCCAGTTCGCCTGGCCGACGATGATGGCGCGTGCGGTCACCCGGTCGGCGGGGATGCCGGTGACCTGCGCGCCCTGCGTGAGCTGCACCCGCAGGCGGTAGGCCGGGGTTGCGGGAAGGCCCAGACGCTCCTCGAGTCGGCGGGTGAGGAAGTAGCCGGAGCGCGTGACCGGGGCCACGACCTCGACCTCACCGCGGAGGCCGGCGGCGGGACCGCTCGGGGCAAGGGCCGGAGTGAAGCCGCAGCCGGCTGCGAACAGGACGGCGAGCGCGGCGCCGCGCCTAGACCACGACATTGACGATGCGGCCCGGGACCACGATCAGCTTCTTCGGCGGCGCCCCGCCGAGGGCGCGCCGCACGGCCTCGTCCGACAGCGCCATGGCCTCGATCGCGCCGCGGTCGGCGTCGCGCGCGATGACGATCTCGGACCGGCGCTTGCCGTTGATCTGCACCGGCAACGTCACCGTCGCGTCGATCAGCAGCGCCGGATCGGCCGCTGGCCAGGGGACGGTCGCGACAAGCCCCTCGCCGCCGAGCATCGCCCACATCTCCTCGGCGAGGTGCGGGGTCATCGGCGACATCAGCTGCGCCAGCACGCGCGTCGCGCGACGCCGGGCGCCGGCAGGCGCGTCCGAGCGGGTGATGGTGTTGGCGAAGGCGTAGAGGCGGGCGATGGCGGCGTTGAAGCCGAAGCTCTCGAT
>CAYMRW010000057.1:0-10297 GCA_964392825.1 uncultured Rhodobacterales bacterium | reverse complement strand
CCGCCCCGCATCCCCGGCAGCAGGTAGGGCGCGTTCGTCATGCTCTCCATGCCGCCGGCGACCATCACGCCCGTTCGGCCCAGCGCGACCTGATCGAAGGCCATCATCGCGGCCTTCATGCCCGAGCCGCACATCTTGTTGAGCGTCGTCGCCGGCACGCCCTCGCCGAGGCCCGCGGCGAAGCCCGCCTGTCGCGCCGGCGCCTGACCCTGCCCCGCGGGCAGGACGCAGCCCATCACCACCTCGTCGACGCTCTCGGCCCCGGCCGCCTCGAGCGCCGCACGGATCGCGGCGCCGCCGAGGGTCGGCGCGTCGGCGCCCGAGAGCGTGCCCTGGAACGCCCCCATCGGGGTCCGCGCCGCGCCTGCGATCACCACGTCTTGCACTGCCGCCTCCCCCGTCCGATGCAAGATGCTTACCGGATCGTAAGACAGGGCGTCTAGACGAGCCCGCGGCGGCGACAAGGTGGACCTCATGAACATCACCACGGAAACGCGAACAGGCGGATTGCTCCTCACGGTCGGCGGCAGCCGCATCGACGCGGCTTCGGCGGTCCAGTTCAAGGACGAGATGCGGCGGCTCGCCGGCGACGCCTCGGGCCGCATCGTCGTCGACATGGGGCGGGTCGACTTCATAGACAGCAGCGGTCTCGGCGCGATCGTCAGCGTGATGAAGCAGCTCGGCGCCGAGCGACGGATGGACCTCGCCGCGCTCACGCCGAACGTGGCCAAGGTTTTCAGGCTGACGCGGATGGATACGGTCTTCGTGATCCACGCAAGCGTGGACGACGCCTTCAACGGCCTGGAACATGCATCCTGACAGGGGCGAGGATCCGGCAGGAAAGACCGCCGCCTTGACCCCGGACCTGTCCCTGACCTTCGTTTCGGACACCTCGCCGCTGTCGGTGCGCGCGGTGCTGTCGCGGGTGCGGGATCGCCTCATGGCCTTCGGCGGCTGTGCGGAGACGACGGGCAACGTCGAGCTCGCCCTGGCCGAGGTTTTGAACAACATCTGCGAGCACGCCTATCGCGGGCGCGACGACGGGCGGATCGAGATCGGGCTTCGCGGTGTCCCGGACGGGATCGCCGTCGAGATCGGCGACCACGGCCGCCCGATGCCGGCGGGGCAGATCCCGGCGGGCCGACAGGTGTCCGTCGACCGCGTCCTCGGCGACCTGCCCGAAGGCGGCTTTGGCTGGAATCTCATCCGGCAGCTCACCACCGACCTCGCCTACGAACGCGCCGGCGGGGTGAACCGCGTGCGGTTCACGATACCGGTCCGCCGCAACCGCTGAACGGCGGACACGAAATCGCCCCGTTTGGGCCGAAGCCGCGCCACATCCCGCCCGTAGCACCGTTGGCGTCGGTCCGATGGACCTGCCCGGCACCGCGTCTGTACAGCCCCCACCGTCGGCGCGGTGCCGGAACCCGCCCCCGCTGGCCTTTGCCAGCCGCCGCCGCTAGAGCCCGCGGTGATCACGCGGGGAGGGGCATCATGCGCGATTTCCAGCGTCCGGGGCGGTCGACGGTCATCGCCGAGAACGGCATGTGCGCGACGTCGCATCCGCTGGCCGCCGCGACCGCAATCGACATCCTGAAGTCGGGGGGCAACGCCGTCGATGCGGCGGTGGCCGCGGCCGCCCTTCTCGGCATCTGCGAACCGCACATGACGGGCCTCGGCGGCGACTGCTTCGCCCTGATCGCCCGGCCGGGCGAGGACGTGGTCGCCCTGAACGGCTCGGGTCGCGCTCCGATGGCGCTTTCCGCCGCGGCGCTCCGATCCGAGGGACACGCCGCCATTCCGCCCGGGTCGGCGCATGCCGTCACCGTGCCGGGTGCCGTCGACGCGTTCTGTCGCCTGTCGGCGCGCTACGGCGCCCTGGGTCTGGCCGACGTATTGGCGCCCGCAATCCGCTATGCCGAGGAGGGCGTGCCGGTGGCGCCCCGCGTCGCCTTCGACTGGGCCCGCGAGGGGGCGCATCTGCAAGGCGACGCGGTGCGGTTCTTCCTCCGGGACGGGCAGTCGCCCGAGGTCGGCCAGACGTTTCGCGCGCCGGGCCAGGCGGAGGTGCTGCGGCGGATCGCCAGGGACGGGGCACGGGCGTTCTACGAGGGGGACGTGGCCGCGGACATGCTCGACGCCCTGCGTCCCCGCGGCGGCGTGCATACCGAGGCCGACTTCGCCGCGACCGAGGCCGATTGGGGCGCGCCCGTGGAGGGCGGCTACCGCGGTGTCCGCCTGCTCGAGCATCCGCCGAACGGACAGGGCGCCGCGGCGATCCTGATGGCCAGCATCCTGTCGCGATTCGACATCGGATCGCTCGATCCGTTCGGGGCCGAGCGCGCGCATCTCGAGCTCGAGGCGGCGAAGCTCGCCTACGATGCGCGCGACCGCTTCGTCGCCGACCCGGCGCATGCGGCGCGCCTGCCCCACATGCTCGCGACCGAGACGGCGGAGCGCCTGGCGGCGCTGATCGACCCCGAGACCGCCCTCCCGGCGCCGGCCGAGGCGGCGGGGGCCGTGCACCGCGAAACCGTCCTTCTCACGGTCGTCGACCGCGCGCGGATGGCGGTGTCGCTTATCTGCTCGATCTTCGACTCGTTCGGGACGGGCATCGCGTCGCCACGCTTCGGGATCTTGCTGCACAACCGAGGCGAGGGCTTCACGCTGAGCGAGGGTCACCCGAACGAGGCCGGCGGCGGCAAGCGGCCGCTGCACACGATCATCCCGGGGATGCTGGCGCGCGGAGACGCGGTAACGATGCCGTTCGGCGTCATGGGCGGCACCTATCAGGCCGCCGGGCACGCCCGCCTCCTCAGCAACCTCGTCGACTTCGGAATGGACCCTCAGGAGGCGATCGACGGACCCCGCCTGTTCACCTACGGGGGACTGGCCACCATCGAACGGGGCTATCCCGAGGCGGTCCGCGAGGCCCTGGCGCGCCGCGGCCACCGCATCGAGGTCCTGGAGAAGCCGATCGGCGGCGCCCAGGCGATCGAGATCGACTCCCGCAACGGCATCCTCGTCGGCGCCTCCGACCCGCGCAAGGACGGCTGCGCGATCGGCTACTGAACGCTCAGTTCAACGCGAAGTGCAGCGGGTAGCGTCCGTCCTCGAAGTCGCCGAAGAGGTCGTGCAGATCGGGATGATCGACCGGCCCGCCCGCGCTGTCGGGAACGAGGTTCTGCTCCGAGACGTAGGCCACGTAGTAGCTCTGCTCGTTCTCGGCCAGAAGGTGGTAGAACGGCTGGTCCTTCTTCGGGCGGCTGTCCTCGGGCAGGGCGTCGTACCACTCCTCGGTGTTCGAGAAGATGGCATCGACGTCGAACACCACGCCGCGGAACGGGTGCTTGCGGTGCCGCACCACCTCGCCCAGCCCGAACTTCGCACGCTTTTTCAGCATGACACTCCCCTCGCCGCGGGTCATACCGCCGCCGGACGCGCCATGTCCATGCGTTTGCTAAAATCCGGTGGAAACGATCTGTGAACCTTGTGCTGACCGTCGCCGAGGTGGTGGCGCCCGTGTTCCTGCTTGCCGCGATCGGCTACGTCTGGGTGCGCGCGGGCTTCGACTACCGGATGGAGTTCGTCACGCGGCTGTCGATGACGCTCGGCGTCCCCTGCCTGATCTTCGTCTCGCTCATGCGCACCGAGATCGAGCCCTCGGCGCTGACGACGCTGTCGCTGGCGGCGCTCGCGGGCTACGGGGTCATCGCCGCGGCGTCGCTCGCGCTCGTCGCCGCGGCGCGCCTCGATCTCCGGACCTTCCTCGCCCCGATCATCTTCGGCAACACCGGCAACCTCGGGCTTCCGATCGCGCTCTTCGCCTTCGGCGAGGACGGGCTCGGCTACGCCGTCGTCGTCTTCGCGGTGATGGCGGTTCTCTCGTTCACCATCGGCCTCTGGCTGGTCGCGGGCGGTGGCAACCTGCTCAAGGTCCTCTACGAGCCGATGGTCGCGGCGACCGTCCTCGGCGCCCTGTTCCTCTGGCAGGGCTGGCGGACGCCCACGTTCCTCACCAACACGCTGGTGCTCGTGGGGCAACTCGCCATTCCGCTCATGCTCATCACCCTCGGCGTCGCGGTGGCGCGCCTGACCCCCGGCGGCGCCGGCCGCTCCGTCTGGCTGTCGCTCGCCAAGGCCGGCATCTGCGTCGCCGCCGGCTGGGTCGTCGGGCGGTGGTTCGATCTGCCGGACGTGGCCTTCGCCGTCCTGCTCCTGCAACTCGCGACGCCGGTCGCCGTCACCTCCTACCTCATGGCCGAGAAGTACGGCGCCGATGCCGACGCGGTTGCGGGCCTCGTCGTCGTCTCGACGCTGCTGTCCGTGGCCCTGCTTCCGGGCCTTCTCGGCACGGTCATGTGAGCCCCGTTCCCAGACGAAAGGCTTTGCGCTAAGCTGCGGGGAAAACGCGGACCAAACAGGCGTGAGGCAGATGAGCAGTTGGATTCGCGCGACCTTGGTCGTCGCGCTCGTCGCGAGTTGCGGCAGCGGGAACTACTCCGCGCCGCGCGATCTCGACAACGCGTGCAGCATCGTCGGGCAAAGGCCGAACTATCTGCGCGCCATGCAGCGCACCGAACGGCGCTGGGGCGTTCCCATACACGTGCAGATGGCGACGATCCACCAGGAGTCGAAGTTCGTCGGCAACGCGCGGACGCCGCACCGCTACGCGCTCGGGATCATCCCGATGGGGCGGCAGAGCTCGGCCTACGGCTACAGCCAGGCCCTCGACGGGACGTGGGACGAGTATCGGCGCGACACCGGGCAGCGGCGCGCCAAGCGCGACGACATCCGCGACGCCACCGACTTCATGGGCTGGTACATGAACCAGACGCGGACGCGGAACGGCATCGCGCTAAACGACGCCTTCAACCAGTACCTGGCCTACCACGAGGGGCACACCGGCTATGCCCGCGGCAGCTACAACGGCAAGCCCTGGCTGATCGAGGTGGCGCGTCGGGTCTCGACCCGATCCGAGTACTACCGGGGACAGCTCCGCGGCTGTCGCTAGCGGTCGCGCCGCGCCATCTCGCGCTCGATACTGAACAGGCGGGCCGAGAGGTTTCCGGCATCCCGCAGCGCGCCGAGCGACACCGTGGTCCGGTTGCCGCTTCCGTCGGTCACCACCCACTGGCGGAGTTCGACCGGATCGGCGGTGAACTTGAGCTCGATCGACCCGTATTCGGGATGCGCGGGATCCTGGGCGCGCACCGTCGTCGCGGTGCCGTCGAAGGAATGCGCCGTGACCATCCCGCGCCGGCCGAGGTCGACGTTGCGCTCGAGGATCAGGTTGAGCGGAGTCTGCGCCAGTGGATACTGCTCGGGTGCCGCGATGTTCGAGCCGCCGTCGAAGACCGCCACGGTGCCGCCGCTCGCCACGACCAGCGTCCGGTCCGGCGGGTCGTACTCGAACCGCATGCGTCCCGGGCGGCGGATGTAGACCGTTCCGGTCGAGATGGTCCCGTCGGGATTGATCTGCGTGAACTGTCCTTGCGCCGACCGGATGCCGTTCAGATACTGGCTGAGCGTGTCGAGGGAGACCTTCTGCGCCGCGGCGGGGGTCGCGAGCGCAAGGAGAAGGAGCGGGGCGAAAAGGGCGGCACGACGTCTCATGGGTTGCAGTCTACCGCGGCCGCGGCCCAGGCGCAGCAGCACGCGGAATCACGAAACGGCGACCGCCAGCCCGGTGCCGGCTTGGAACCCACGCCCGCCCGCGGCAATTGTCCGCAAGGGAAACACTGAAATCGCAAGGGAGCGCACGTGATGCCCGAAGCTTTCGTCGAGGGACTGACCGAAGAGACCCGCACGAAGATGATCGACCTCCTGAACGACCGTCTGAGCGACACGATCGCACTGACGCTCGCGGTCAAGCAGGCGCACTGGAACCTCAAGGGCAAGGGCTTCATCGGCGTCCACGAACTGCTCGACGAGGTCGCCGACCGACTGCGCGACGCCGGCGACCTCATGGCCGAGCGTGCCGTGATCCTCGGCGGGCTGGCGCAGGGAACGCTCGAGACCGTGTCCAATGGCTCGAACCTCGAGCCCTACCCCACCGAGATCGTCGACGTCTCCGACCACGTCATCGCGCTGACCGAGCGCTTCATGGCCTTCGGCTCGAAGCTGCGCGACGCCATCGACCAGGCCGACGACGCAGACGACGACGACACCGAGGATCTGTTCACCGAGGTCAGCCGCATCGTCGACAAGGACGCCTGGTTCATCGGCGCCAACGCCGAACGCGCCAGCTGACGGACCAGACGGGTCGCTGCGACCGGCAGCTACCCGCGTCGGGGCGGTCCGGGGTCCGACGTTCCGGCGCCCCGGACTGGAGCCCTTGGATCCACCGCAATATGGCGGCGCCCCGAACCCGCCGGCCCATTCGGAAGGCCGGGTTCTTCTCGCTGCCCGCCTCCGCCCGTCCGGGGCCGTCTCGGCGCACCCTGCGCGGCAAACCGCTCCAGATCCGGACAACAGGACCGGGTCGTCAGTTCAGGTCGACGTCGACCCAGTAGCGCGTCCCGGCGGCCGAGGCCGACACCTTCCAGCCCTGATTGGTCAGATAGAAGATCGACCGTCCGTCGGAGAAGCGGGCCGTTGTCCGCGCCTCGCCCTCGCCGAACATCGACCCGGCCTCCGCGGTGGCGTCGAAGCCGCGCGTGACGAACTCGTCGAACACGCGGTCGCTCTGGAACAGCATGACGACCTGCGTCTCGAACCCGCCGAAGCCGAGCGAGAAGCCGACGCCGCCCGTACCCATGTTCATGTAGATACGCTCACCCGTCGCCAGCGACACGGCGACTCCCCGCCCGACCCCGGCGGCGAGCCCGAGCGCCGCGACCCGGCGCGTGTCGAAGACCGCATAGCCGGCGCTGCGGTCGAAGAGATCCCGGGACGCCTGCTGCTCCGCGAGGAGCCGTTCGAGCGTCGCGAACGCCATCCGGTCGAGTTCGGCGCGCGTCTCCTGCGGCGTCGCCTCGTCGGTCAGGAGATCGATCGACCCCTCGACCGACCGGTCAACGTTGTCGATGACCCGCCCGGCGCCGTCGCGGAGCATCGCCGCGCCGCCTTCGAGCCGGTCGCGAAGCGTCTGCGCCGGTACCGGCGCCGCGGCGAGAGCCGCGAGGAACAGGGCCGAGAAAAGGGCAAGGAGACATCGCATTCCGGGTTCCTCCGTGGGCGGCATCGAACCTGCCGAATGCCGCATCCTTGGCCGACGCGTCGAGGCTTCCGCTCGAACCGTGGCCCCGTCGACCACGCATCCGAGCCACGCGAGCAGCCGCGGCGCCACTCGCGCATGCTGGATCAAGGCGGAAAAAAATGGTATCCTATGCAACGCACGGTGATTCAAAGATGATGCTTTATTTGGTGTAAGTTCTTCGTTTTCTTCCCGAACCGCAATTCCGTCGATCCGAGTCGGGCGCGTTCGGTCAAACAGAGCTGGAGTTCAGATTTTCCGAGCTGCGGGCATTCCGTCCGCAGGCGTGAAATTTGTGGGAGTCTCAAGAATGACGATGCGCGAGATGCCTTCCGCCACAATGCAATCCGATGCCGGCGAAAACGCCGCCACGGATGGCCAGATCGAAATGCCGCGTGGCCAGATGGACGATCAGGACACGGGCGGCGCCAACGATACGGGCGGCATGCCGAGCCCGCAGATGGACGAGGAGACGGGCACCGACCGCGCCGGCGGCGAGAAGGTGCTGGTCGAGATGCGGGTCCCGGGCGATCAGGAGGCGCAAAGCCTCGCGCAGGCGTCGACGCTGCCGGGCCTCACGGTCGACGACGAATTCGAGCCGATCCCCATGCGCGGCGACGAGAGCGCCGCAACGCACGACGCCGCGGCGGGGGGCGAGCCGACGACGGTGATCCGCGCCACGCTCGATCCCGCCCGCCGCGCCGAACTCGAGGCCGACCCGCGCGTCGTCAAGGTCTGGAGCGACGGCAAGATCGCGCCCTTCGACGACGTCTCGCTCAAGGCCCGCAGCGACGGAGCGCCGGGAGGCCTCGCGCCCGCGTTCGACGTCATCGAGGGCATGGCCACCTGCCCGATCGGGACCTGCGACTGCGCGCCCGGCACGCCCAAGGGCGGCATGGCCGACGTCCGCGCCTATCTCGGCGTCGATCACATCTGGGGCGCCGGCATCCGCGGCGACGACATCATCGTCGGCATCGTCGACGGCGGCATCCGCGCCGACGGCCGCCCCACCAGCGAGAGCGGGCCGAAACTCGGCCGCGTCATCGGCGGCTTTCCGTCGAACTGGGGCACCCGGGCCGGCGCCTGGAACGACCACGGGATGATGTGCGGCACCGACGTCCTCGGCATGGCGCCCAACGCGCAGCTCTACGACCTGCGGATCTCGGACGGCGATGCGCTGTCGACGGCGCTCGCCGCGTTCCAGTGGGCGATCAACCGGCACCGGCAGGACGGCACCCCGCACATCCTCTCGAACAGCTGGGGGATGTTCCAGGAGGCGTGGGCGCCGGACTACACGACCAATCCCAACCACCCCTTCACCCGGAAGGTGCTCGAGGCCATCGACGAGGGCATCATCGTCCTCTTCGCCGCCGGCAATTGCGGCGGCACCTGCCCCGACGGGCGCTGCGGCGGCGACAGCGGCCCGGGCCGCAGCATCTGGGGCGCCAACGGCCACCAGCGGGTCATCACCGTCGGCGCGGTGAACCGCAACGAGCAGTTCGTCGGCTACTCGAGCCAGGGGCCGGCGGCGCTGCACGCCGACAAGCCCGACTTCTGCTCGATCACCCACTTCACCGGCTACTTCAACAGCGACAGCGGCACCTCGGCGGCGACGCCGATCGCCGCGGGCGTCGTGGCGCTCCTCAAGCAGCGCAAGCCTTCCCTGACGCAGGTGCGGGCGCAGAACCTCCTCAAGTCCACTGCCAAGGACATCGGCCCGCGGGGCTTCGACCGCCATTCCGGCGCCGGCATCATCCGCGCCAAGGCGGCGTTCGACGCCCTCGCACCGGCGGCCTGGCGCGGCTGGGAGCGCCTCGGCGGCTTCTGCACCGACGGCGTCGGCGTCTCGTCCTGGGGCACCGACCGGCTCGACTGCTTCGTCGTCGGCAACGACCGCAGCCTCTGGCACAAGTGGTACGCCGGCGGCTGGAGCGGTTGGGAGGACCTCGGCGGTCGCATCTACTCGAACCCCGCCGCGGTCTCTTGGGGCTCGAACCGCATCGACGCCTTCGCCCTCGGTGGCGATCGCGCCATGTGGCACCGCTGGTGGGACGGCTCCGCCTGGCGCGGCTGGGAGAGCCTCGGCGGCTTCTGCACCGACGGCGTCGGCGTCTCGTCCTGGGGACCGGGGCGGCTCGACTGCTTCGTCGTCGGCAACGACCGCAGCCTCTGGCACAAGTGGTACTCCGGCGGCTGGAGCGGCTGGGAGAACCTCGGCGGCCGCATCTATTCGAACCCCGCGGCGGTCTCGTGGGGCCCGAACCGGATCGACGTCTTCGCCATCGGCGGCGACCACGCCATGTGGCACCGCTGGTGGGACGGCTCCGCCTGGCGCGGCTGGGAGAGCCTCGGCGGCTTCTGCACCAACGGCGTCGGTGTGTCCTCCTGGGCGCCAGGGCGGCTCGACTGCTTCGTCGTCGGCAACGACCGCAGCCTCTGGCACAAATGGTACGACGGCGGCTGGAGCGGCTGGGAGAACCTCGGCGGGAAAATCTACTCGAACCCCGCCGCCGTCTCCTGGGGGCAGAACCGCATCGACGTCTTCGCCATCGGCGGCGACCACGCCATGTGGCACCGCTGGTACGACTAGGATCGACCCCGATCCCGGGCCGGCCCCCATCGGGGCCGGCCGCGCTCAGCCCTGCTCGGGCACCAGGATCTCGCGCTTGCCCACATGGTTGGCCGGCGTGACGAGGCCCTGCTCCTCCATCTGCTCGACCAGCCGCGCGGCCTTGTTGTAGCCGATCGCGAGCTTGCGCTGGATGTAGGAGGTCGAGCACTTGCGGTCCTGGATGACGATCGCCACGGCCTGGTCGTAGAGCGCATCCTCGCCGTCGGTATTGCCGCCGAGGCCGAGGACGGCGTCGATATCGGCCTCCGCGCCCTCGTCGGGCCCCTCGACCACGCCGCCCACGTAGTCCGGCGGCCCCAGCGTCTTGAGGTGGCTGACCACCTCCTCAACCTCTCCGTCCGAGACGAAGGGCCCATGCACGCGGGTGATGCGGCTGCCACCCGCCATGAACAGCATGTCGCCCATGCCGAGCAGCTGCTCCGCCCCCTGCTCGCCCAGGATCGTCCGGCTGTCGATCTTGGACGTCA
>CAYMRW010000056.1:0-10301 GCA_964392825.1 uncultured Rhodobacterales bacterium | reverse complement strand
GCACCGCCCCGGATCGGCGGCTTGCCGGGAATGGGATACGCCTTCTAGAGTACGATCGACCACGGGTCGGGGACCACATCATGCGCCATCTTGCTCTTGCGATTGCCTTGCTCGTCCCGTTCCAGGCGATGGCGGCGACGCTGAGGCTCGATCTGCAGCCGGTGCATGTCTGCACCCCTGCGGGCTGTCCACCGTCCGATTATTCCCGATACTACTTCGACCGCGTGATGGCGCCCGCCGGAATCCAGGTCAGGCACCTGCGCCCGACGGCATCGCCGCCGCTGGCCCTGCCCCGAGACGCCGCCGGGGCGCTCGATCCCGTGGGCGCTCTCATGGGGTTTGCGCGCTGGCAGCTGGCGGCCGGAACGCAGCCCGGCACCGCCTATGTCGGGTTCGCAGGCCCGCTCTCGGGCTCGACGCTCGGGATCGCCTTCCGCAACGCGCCGGGCTTCGCCTCCCTGCCGTTCGGGCTCACCGAACCGCGGGCGAACCGCCGCCTTACCGCCGCCATCGTCGCGCACGAGATCGGCCACGTGCTGGGTGCTCCCCATGTCGAGAGCGACACGCTGATGGGCCGGACGCTTGCGCCCTGGCTGTTCGAGGACCGCAGGTACCTGCCTCCGCTCAACCCGGCGACCGTGCTGGCCATGCGGTCGAGCCCGATCCTGCGCGCCACGGGCGATCCCGCGGGGTCCCTGACGGCCTCGGTCTACATCGCCCCGGTGCCGGGCCTGCCCGCTGGGGCGGCCCTCCTCACCGCGCTGGCCCTGCTGGCGCGGCTCCGCCGGAGGGCGTCCCCCGCCTGAGCGTCCCCGTTCGGGCGTTGTCGCGCGCACCGCGATCGGCGACGGTGCGGCATGTCGCACCTGCCGCACGCCCTCACCATGCTCGCAGCCGGGCTCGGCATCCCGCTTCTCGCGGCGCTGAACGCCGCGCTCGGCGCGCGGCTCGGCAGCCCGGCGCTCGCCGCCGCGATCCTCTTCGTCGTCGCTTTTGCCTGTGCCGCCGCCGTCGTCGCCGCAGGCGGGATGCGGGGCCTCTCCGGGGCGCTGTCGCAGCCCCGGCACCTGTACCTCGCGGGCGTCCTCGTCGCCTTCTACGTCCTGTCGATCACCTGGATCGCGCCGAGCTTCGGCGTCGGCAACGCGGTGATCTTCGTTCTCCTGGGACAGCTCGTCAGTGCCGCCGTCATCGACCATTTCGGCCTGCTCGGCGCCCGCCCGGCGCCGATCGACCCGTCGCGGGCGCTCGGCATCGCGCTGATGGCGGCCGGCGTGCTCCTCACCCAGCGGTCATGAGCGAGACGGAATCTTCGCGATTCTTGACGAACATTCTCTGGACAAGGGACCCGACAACACCTGAGCATCGAGCAACGCGGGGCCAAACCGGCTGACCGCGTCGGGGTCACCGCATGCTGCGGGCCCCGAACGCAATCGACGCCTGGCGCCGCCAAAGCCTAAGCACCTTCACGGTGCCCGTCGTCACTCCGGATCGTCAAGCGCTTTCGTGATCCGGGTAACGAGGAGTACAATGGCAAACGAGCGTCCGCCTCCCGGCGGACACCGGCTGAAAATCAGCCTCAAACGCGGCGACGCGGTGTTCTTCCTCGACGCCCACGGCATGTGGTGTTCGCGATCGCGGCCCTCGCGGTGGTCATCCTGATCGCCTGACGTCTAAGCACTGCCGGCAGCCGCCCAAGGCGGCTGCCGGCGCCCTCGGCGGGCACAACCTCCGGTCAGCGCACATCACATCCGTAGAACGACGTTCCCGGTTCGTTAAGGGCGAGCCGGATCAGTCGCAGGTTGCGGACAGTCAGCCGTGGGCGCAGACGAAGTCGAGAACGGCCGCCCCGGGTGATCCCGGAGGCAGAGCGTTCATCTTGGGATCATCCCGAGCATCGCTAAAGAGCTCCTTGCCTTGCCCACCCAACTTGGCAAAGGCCGTCATCTGCAGCGTGCCGGCGCGCCGCCGGGCACAATCGTATCGGGTAAGACCAAGCAAGCTGCGACATGAGAAGTTGCTCATGTAATCGGGGTCTGCTCGATCCCAGATGACTCAAGCCTCGAGGACCGCACCGTCGGCTACGATGCTGTCGACATGAACGAAGAACGCCCCTTCCTCGCCCTCGGTCGCCAAGACATAGCTCGGCGGGACCGTGTGAAGGTCCTCGGCCACGACTGCGCTGGCGAGGCCGAGCCAACTCACGGCGACGAAGAGAGGGCCAAGGTCCATGGGTGGGCTTCCCTCTGCTTCGCCTGATTTGGTCGGCGAGACAAAAGCGCAAGGGCGGTCCGCCGCAGAAACATTGACTAAACAGCAACGTTAACTCCGCCGGGTCGACGCTGGGCCTCGACCCTCGCCGTCAGCATCCACCGTGAACGGCCGTGGTGGAGGCCACCCGGTGCATCGCGACCGCCCGGACGACGGGATCGCGCGACCCTGCGCAAGCCACGGGCTCGTCCCGCGCGGGTCCGCCGTCCGTCGTCGGATCGGGCCCGGGCGGCCGGTCTCAGGCACGATAGGGCGGCCACATGCGACCGAAAACGCCGTCGCGTCGGACGAAGGCGTGGTAGGCGGCCGCGCTCACATGGAGCAGGATGAAGCCGATCAGCACGAAGCGCGTGGTGGCGTGGATCGCCTGAGCGGTGTCTTCCAGCCCCTCGGACCGCGGCACCAGCGTCGGCAGGCCGACTGCGTCCAGCGCCTCGACCGGGAAGCCGCCGGCGCGCACACGCACGTAACCCGACACCGCCATGACGAGCAGCAGGACGTAGAGCATCACGTGGCTGACGGCCGCCGCCCGCCTCTGCCCCTCGGGCATCGTCGCTGGCAACGGCGGCGGCGGTGCCACCGCGCGCAACGAGAGCCGCGTCAAAACCACGAGGAGAATGAGTACGCCGACGTTCTTGTGATAGATGTAGAGCGTGTCCTGTAGCGGCCGCGCCAGCCCCTCCTGGGTCATGATGCCGCCCACGGGGATGGTGGACAGGACCAGAAGCGCCGTCAGCCAGTGCAGAACCCGCGCAGAAGTCCTGTAACCTTGCCATTCCTGCGTCGCATCGGTCATGGAGCGCTCCTGTTGGCCGCACACCGACGATAGCGGATTCCGGCGCTCGCGCGGAAGCGCTTCTTGACGTCGCGGGTCTGCCACTAAACTGTCATGCATGACAGAACAGCGGATTAATCCGCCCTACCACGAGGCGCTGGGCGAGGCCGCGGCGCGGCGCGGGGGGACGCCCATGCCGGGCGCCATCGCGGCGAGTTCGGCGGGCGCCGTCGTGGTCCTGGGCCTCGGGTCCGGGCTCGCCGGCCCGGGGGCGGTCTTCACGGCGCTGACGGCGTTCTCCGCCGGCGCGCTCCTGATGCTCGCGGGCCTTGAGCGGGGCTATCCGCATCCGCGGTTCGGCCCGGCCAATACGGTGACGCTGCTGCGCCTGTCGCTCGTCGCGGTGCTCCTTGCCGTCGTCCTCGGCGGAACGGGCGGCACATGGGCGGTCGCGGTCCTTGCCGCGGCGGCGCTGGCGCTCGACGGGGTCGACGGATGGCTCGCCCGCCGCACGAGGCGGGTGTCGCGCTTCGGCGCGCGGTTCGACATGGAGGTGGACTGCGTCTTCGCCGTCGCCCTGACGCTGATCGTGCTCGGGCAGGGCAAGGTGGGCGCATGGGTCCTGCTGCTGGCGCTGCCGCGCTACGCCTTCTGGGCCGCGGGGCTGATCCTGCCTTGGCTCGCGGCACCGCTGCCGCCACGCGCCTCGCGCAAGGCCGTGTGCGTGTTCCAGCTCGGCGTCCTGATCCTGCTCGCCACGCCGCTGATCGGCTCCGCCACCGCCCCGCCCCTCGCGGCGGCGGCGGTCGCGGCGGTCGCCGCGTCGTTCCTCGGCGACATCCGGTACCTCTGGCGCAACCGATGACGCGGGCGGAGGCCCCGCGGCAGGACGCGGCCGCGCCGCCGTGGCGCCAGACGGCCGGCCTCGCCGGTGCCGCGGCGATACTGCACGGGGTCCTCTGTCTGCCGAACCATCCGGACGGGCTGACCGCTACGTCACTTGTCACGCTCCCGCACGAGCTGCCGCTGCTCCTCGCCGGTCTGGTGGCGGTGCCGGAGGGTCGCGCCGCGCGCGTCCTGCGCATCGCGATCGTCGGCGTCCTTCTCGCGGTGACCGGGGTGAAACTCGCGGACCTCGCGACCTACGCCGCGCTCGATCGCGCCTTCCATCCGTTCCTCGACCTGCATCTCGTCGCCTCGGCGTGGCATCTCGGGACGGGCGTTCTCGGCTGGCCGCTCGCCCTCGGTGCGGCTGCAATCTTGCTACTGGCGACGCTCGCCCTCGCGGCCGTTCTCTGGTGGGCGACGGGCGTCTGGGCGCATGTCGCGCCACCGCGACCCGCCCGGCTCGCCGCAGGCGCGTTGGCGGCATCGGCGGGCCTCGTCGTCGCGGCCGATGTCGGCGACGCCCTCGGGGCCTGGACGCGCCCGGCCGACCTGCCGGGCCAGGCGATCACCTCGCGCCTCGGCGCCGAACGCATCGCCGACTACGGCGAGGCGGCCGCCCGCGTCCGCGCCTTCGCCGAGGCGGCCGCCGAGGATCCCTGGGCGGCCGCGGCGCCCGTCCTCGACCGGCTCGACGGGCACGACGTCGTCGTCGTCTTCGTCGAGAGCTACGGCGCCGCAAGCCTGCAGAACCCGACCTACGCCGGCACGCACCGAGCGACGTTGGAGGCAATCGAGGCCGACCTTGCGGCCCGCGGCCTCGCCATGCGCTCGGCGTGGCTCGACGCCCCGACCTCGGGCGGGCAGAGCTGGCTGTCCCACGCCACGCTGTCCTCCGGCCTCTGGATCGACAACCAGCGCAGCTACGGCGCCTGGCTCGCGAGCCCGCGGCAGGGGCTCTTCGATCTCGCCCGGCAGGCCGGCTACGAGACCGCCGCGGTGATGCCCGCCATCACGATGGACTGGCCGGAAAGCGCGCTGATGGGGTTCGACCGCATCCTCGACGCGGCGGCGCTCGGCTATCGCGGGCCGGCGTTCAACTGGGTGACGATGCCCGATCAGTTCACGCTGTCGGCCTTCGACCGGCTGCTCCGCGACGCGCGGACGACACCGCTCTTCGTGCAGGTCGCGCTGATCTCCTCGCACGCGCCCTGGGTGCCGGTGCCCGAACTGGTGCCGTGGAGCGACGTCGGCGACGGCAGGGTGTTCGCGCGCTGGGCCGATGCCGGCGACCCGCCCGAAACCGTGTGGCGCGACCGCGACCGCGTGCGCGAGCAGTACCGCCGCGCCGTCGACTACGCCCTCCGGACGGTCGGCGCCTATGCCGTGCGCCACGCGGGCGCGCCCGCGCTGACCGTCGTTCTGGGCGACCATCAGCCCGCGGGCTTCGTCGCACAGTCCACGAGCACCGCGGTTCCGATCCACGTGATCGGGCCGCCGGACGTGCTGCGAAGACTCGACGGATGGGCCTGGAACCCGGGCCTCGTCCCGAGCGAAGCCGCGCCGGTCTGGCCGATGAGCGCGTTCCGCGACCGGTTCCTCGCAGCCTTCAGCTCGTCCCGCCCCGGCGCCTGAGCCTCTTTCCGCCGGATCAGTCGAAGGGCGATCGCCCGAGGAGCAGGACGGCCAGCGGCACCGGCGCCGTCGCGAGCACGACGCATGCAAGAAACGCCAGCGGCGGATAGAGCCGGCTCGCGCCCGCCATGAGCGCGATGCCGCCGCCGCCGCCGAGCACCACGTTGCCGGGGAGGTTCAGGAGCACGGCCAGGGCGAGGTAGCGACGGCGGACGAGAAACCGGCCGAAGGGGCTCGTCGGTCGCACGCACGTCCTGTCCGCCGTCCGGGCATCGCGAGACGGGGCCCCGACGAGGTCGGCGGGCCGCGCGAGGCCGAGACGCCGGCCGATGCCGGGAATCGTGTCGACCGGGATCAGGCGCCCGGCGGCGAAGGCGATGGCGAGGCCCGCGATCGTGGCGCCCCAGACCAGGGGAGCGACCGGCGCCCCGAAGATGCCGAGGAGCAGGAGGCCGATCTCGACACCCGGCACGAACGGGACCGCCAGCGCCACGACGTAGACGGCCGCGGCGATCAGGATCGCCCGCTGCATCCCGGGCCCGGAGAGGATCGACGCGGGCGGCAGGCGGTGGCCGATCGCGTCGACCGCGAGGTTCAGGAGCAGCACCGCGATGATCAGAGCGGCGAGGCGCAGCGCGATACCGACGGGATGCAGGCGCGGCGCGCGGGGGGGGCTTTCAGGCGCCGTCATGACCATGTCCCCCGTTCAGGCCCGCAGCGAACCGGCGTTCGACCTAGCCGCCAGCCCGCCGCGCCGCGCGCGACACGCGCGGGTGCGAAGAATGGGAGCGCGGGCCGCCCCGCACGTGCCCGAACGCAGCGTAGCGGCGCTGATGCGCGCGACGACCCGGCCATCGGCGACCCCATCCCCGACCCGCCGTCCTGAACGACGGGATGCCGGCCACCCTAGCCGAAGCCGCGGTCCGCGGCGACGATTCTCGGTGCGGCGTCAGTTCATGCGCACCCAGCGCAGGATGAAGAAGTCGTCGGGGCGCTGCATCAGCTCGACCGCCTCGCGCGCGCCCCAGAGGAGCGGTTGCACGTAGAGCGGCACGTAGGCCACCTCCTCGGCGATGATCATCGCCACCTCGTCGAGCATCGCCTGCCGCGCGTCCTCGTCGAGCTCGGACTGGATCTGCGGCAAGAGCTCGTCGACACGCGCGTTCGAGAAGCCGCCAAAGTTCCACGTGCCGAGGTTCCCGTCCGAGGTCGCCACCAGGAAGCGGATCGGGTGTTCCGCATCGAACGTCCCGGGCGACCAGCCGAGGAGGTACATGTCGAAGTTCGACGCGCGAAGCTCGGGCCAGTAGCTCTGCACCGGCATCGCGTCGAGCCGGGCGTCGAGGCCGACCTGCGCCAGCATCCCCGTGATCGCCTGGCATACCGCCTCGTCGTTCAGGTAGCGGTCGTTCGTGCACTTGAAGTCGAACGCGAAGCCCTCGGGGTAGCCCGCCGCGTCGAGCAGTTCGCGCGCCCGCTCGGGGTCGTGCGGATAGCCGGGCAGACCGACGGTGGAGCCGCGCATGGCGAGGCTGACCAGCTGGTCGGCGGGCTCGGCGGTGCCGCGCATGATCGTCTGCACGATCGCGGGCACGTTGATCGCGTGCGCCACGGCCTGCCGCACCTGCACGTCCGCGAACGGGTTCTCGGTCTCGCTCTCGTTCAGCGTCGCGCCGGCGTGCTCCATGCCCAGCATGATCACGCGCGCCTCGATGCCGCGGATCACCCGGACCCCGTCCTGCGCGTCGAGCCGCTCGGCGTCCTGCACCGGCACCGGATTGATCATGTCGACGTCGCCCGAGAGCAGGGCCGCGACGGCCGTCGCCGGGTTCTCGATCGGCGTGAAGATGGCGCGCGTGATGTTGTGCTCGGCCTCGCCCCACCAGTCGTCGAACGGCACCAGCACCGTCTCGAGGCCAGGCTGCCGCGAGGCGAGCCGGAAGGCGCCGGTCCCGTTGGCGTTGAGCGTGGCGTGGTTCTCCTCGTCACGGGCGGGGCGCGTGGTGTCGTTGGCCTCGGCCCAGCCCCGGTCGAGGATCATCCAGTTGGCGATCGAGTCTGGAAAGATCGGGTTCGGCGCCGCGGTCATGACGTCGACCGTGTAATCGTCGACGACGACGACCTCGGAGACCGGGGCGAACCACGAGGCGACGTCGGACTGCTCCGAGTTCGCCCGCTCGTAGCTGAAGAGCACGTCGTCGGCGGTGAACTCCGACCCGTCGTGGAAGGTCACGCCCTCGCGCAGGGTGAAGCGCCAGCCCTCGCCGTCGCCGATCGGCTCCCACGCGGTGGCGAGCGCGGGCTCGATCGTCATGTCCTGTCCGCGCCGGACCAGACCCTCGTAGACGTTGTTCAGAAACCCCAGAACCGGGGTCGAGCTGACCGCATGCGGATCCATCGTCTGCGGGTCGGTCTGTCCCGCCCAGCGAAACTCCTCTGCCGCCGCGACAGCCGCCGTTCCGGCCACGATGGCGCCTGCCAGTATGGATCGCCGCATGTCGTTCTCCCGCGCGAGGTTCCCGGTCGAACCTTGCGGGGCCGAGCGTGCCGTGTCGACCCGCGTCCGCTCAAAGCCGGGCGGCGGCAGCGGCCCGGCGTCTCAGCGCTGGACGCTTTCGAGGTACTCGACCAGTGCCGCGATGGACACCGTCGTCAGGATCGGCTGCCCTTCCTCGGTTGCCAGGGACGCCGCCGGTTCGCCGCCGAAGACGTCGCCCCAGAGCGGCATCTCGCCGCCATGCGCAAGAAGCGAGTCGCGTCCGTCGATCCGTTGCACGACGCCGAACGTCGGAAAGCTCCCGCCCGCGCGCTCGGTCAGGCCCGTGAGGTCGGACGGCGGGGTCATGAGAATGGGCGCCATCGGTCCCTCGCCGTCGGCCGCGACCCCGTGGCAGGTCGCGCAATACTGCGCGTAGAGCATGGCTCCCGTTTCCTGCGCGGCAGCGGGAACCGCCGGGGCGGCGATCAGGACAAAAGCCAGAATTCTACGCATGGTGCTTTCCCGGGTGGCAATCGGTGTAAAGGTGGGCGCGGTCAGACTGTGGCGCATTGATCCACGTCACCCGCAGGGCTCGCGCGGGGCGATCGCGCGCCCTAGGGTCGAACGATGCTTCGTCATGTCGCCGCGTTGATCGCCCTTGCCTTCGCCCAACCGGCCGGCGCCGAGGAGGTGGAACTCGAGCTCGTGCTTCTGGCGGATGCCAGCGGCTCCATCGACATGGACGAGACGCTGTTCCAGCGCAGCGGCTATGCCGCCGCCATCACCGACGCCGAGGTTCTGCGGGCGATCGCCGGTACGGCCTACGGACGAATCGCTGTTACCTACGTCGAATGGGCGGCCATGGACACCCACGACGTCGTCGTCCCCTGGACCATCATCGACGGGGAGGAGGCCGCAGCGGGCTTCGCCGACGCGCTGCTGCCGCCGCCGCGCCGCGCCTTCGGACGCAACGCCATCGGCTCGGCCCTGCTCTTCGGCAAGGATCTGATCGAGCAGAACGACATCGAGGGGTGGCGGCGGGTCATCGACTTCTCGGGCGACAGCGCCAACAACTGGAACGGCCCGCCGATCGAGACCGCGCGCGCCGAGGTGCTGGCCGCCGGGATCACCATCAACGGCCTCGCCGTGCTCTGCCGCGCCTGCAACGGACGCCCCTCGGGGCCCGAGCTCGAGACGCTCTACGCGGAGCGGATCATCGGCGGCAATGGCGCCTTCGTCGTCACGGCCGAGAGCGAGGACAGCTTTGCCGAGGCGGTGAAGCGCAAGCTCATCCTCGAGATCAGCGGAACGATGCCGGGCGACCCCCTCGACATCGCCCGACGCTAGGCCCCGGAGCCCTGACGGGGCGCCTTCCCGTCCCCGCTGCCGAACGCCGGCGTCCGTCCCCGGGACGGTCGGCGAAAACTGCGCGCCGGTGCGCCGTCAGGGGACCGGATGTCATCGGTGCCAGCGGGCCATCCGAACCGCGGGCCGCGTTCAGCGCTGGATCGACTCGAGATAGTCGGCGAGGGCGAGGATGCGCCGGTCGGCGAAGACCGGCGTGCCGTCGGGGGCGTCCTCGATCCCGGGCTGCCCCGAGAAGAGGGCGCCGAAGACCGGCATGGGGCCGCCGTGGGCGCGGATGCCGGTGCGGCCGTCGATGACGTGGATGACCTCGAGCCGCGGGAACGCGCCGTCGTTGTCGGCGGCGAGCCGCGTGAGGTCGGGCACCGGCACCGACATCAGCCCGGCCGCCGGCCCGTCGCCGATCCCCTCCGCCCCGTGGCAGCCGGCGCAGGCGCCCATGTAGGTCTGCTCGCCCAGATCGGCGTCCTGAGCGGCGAGCGGCGCGGCGGCGAGACAGGCGGCGAGCACGGTTCGGAGCATCGGGGCAATCCTCCCGGGTAGGTTTCGCGGTCAGCTTGCGACGCCGGGGCCGCCCTTCGTGTTGATCCAGATCAGTCGGCCGGCGTCAAGCGGCCGCGGTCGAGCCGCAGCGTCCGGTCCATGCGCGCCGCGAGGTCGAGGTTGTGGGTCGCGACCAGCGCCGCGAGCCCGGTCTCGCGGACGAGGGCGATCAGCGTGTCGAAGACACGGTCCGACGTGGCGGGGTCGAGGTTGCCGGTCGGCTCGTCGGCGAGGAGAACGCGGGGGTCGTTGGCGAGCGCCCGGCAGAAGGCCACGCGCTGCGCCTCGCCCCCCGAGAGTTCCGCCGGCCGGTGGCCGGCCCGCGCCCCGAGGCCGACGCGGTCGAGA
>CAYMRW010000055.1:0-10566 GCA_964392825.1 uncultured Rhodobacterales bacterium | reverse complement strand
GTCGGTCGGGTCGAGCTGCTTGGTGCAGTTCTCGCACTGGTCGCCGCGGGCGCGCGCGTAGCCGCAGTTGGGGCAGGTGCCCTCGATGTAGCGGTCCGGCAGGAAGCGGCCGTCGGCGACCGAGTAGACCTGCCGCTCTGCCCGCTCCTCGATCAGTCCGGCGTCGGCGAGCCGCCCGGCGAAGTGCTGGGTCAGCGCGTGGTTCTGCGGGCTCGACGAGCGTCCGTACTTGTCGAACGACAGCCGGAAGCCCTCGGCGAGCGCGCTCTGCTCGGCGTGCAGGCGGCGGCAGTACTCGGCCACGGGCTCGCCCGCCTTCGCCGCGGCGAGCTCGGCCGGGGTCCCGTGCTCGTCGGTGGCGCAGAGGAACAGGACCTCGTGGCCGCGAGCCCGGGCGTAGCGCGCGTAGAGGTCGGCGGGCAGCTGCGAGCCCACGAGGTTGCCCAGATGCTTGATGCCGTTGATGTAGGGCAGGGCCGAGGTGATGAGGATGCGCGCCATGTCCGTCTCTCGCTGTCCGCCGGCGTCTGTAGCCGAGCCCGGGCGGGAGGGCTAGGCAGGGCATCCCGGCCGTGCCGCCCCGAAGTCGGACCCGGGTCGCGTCAGGGCCGACCCACCCATGCCCCGGGTGCGGTCCTTCGAGGGCCGCCCCCTCGGGTTCTCCGGGTGGGAAGACCGGGACCTCCGGGTTCGGGCTAGCGGTCGCGGCGCCAGCCGATCAGCCGGCCGATCAGGAACGAGGTGCGCGGCGCGTAGACGTAGCGCGTGCGGGTCTCCGCCGGGCGCGCGCGCATCCGGACGAGGCCGAAGATCACGAGCACCACGTGGGCCACGGCGACGAAGGCGAACATCGAGGCCGGGCCGAACCCGGCGATCAGAGCCGAGACCACGTAGGGCGAGGCGATGGCGCCGACCGCGTAGAGGAACATGAGCGCCGCCGAAAGCTCCACCCGCTCCTCGGTTTCGGCGTAGTCGTGGGCGTGCGCGGCCGAGACCGAGTAGATCGGGAAGGTGGCGAAGCCGAAGACGGCGGCGCCCAGCATGACCGCGGCGCTGCCGCCCGCGGAGAGCGCCACGGTGACAGCGCAGGCGGCGATGCCCGCGACCGACATCCAGATCAGCACCCAGCGGCGGTCGAACTTGTCGGCGAGCCATCCGGTCGGATACTGCGCCACCGCGCCGCCGCCGACGAAGGCCGCGAGGAAGAGGGCGATCTGGTCCGTGGTCAGCCCCACCTCGACGCCGTAGAGCGGCCCGACCATGCGGAACGCGGCGGTGGTGATGCCCGAGACGACCACCCCCGCGGCGGCGAGGGGCGAGCGGCGCCAGGCGAGGCCGGGTCGCAGGCGCGGGGCCTCTGGCATCTCGGGCTGCTTGGCGGTGGTCAGGACGAGCGGCAGGAGCGCCGCGCAGCAGATCAACGCGAGAAGGTTGTAGCTGACGTAGCTCGCGGGCTCGAGAACGCCGATCATGAGCTGCGCGACGAGCGAGGCGCCGATGTCGACGACGCGGTACACCCCCATGGTGCGGCCGCGAGTCTCGTTGGTGACCTTGGCCTGCAGCCAGCTCTCGATGATGGTGAAGCAGCCGGCGATGCAGAACCCCGAGGCCACCCGCATCAGCGCCCAGGCATAGGGGTCGACGACGAGCATGTGGGCGAGGATGCCGATGGTGCCGGCGGCGGTGAACGCGGCGAAGGCGCGGGAATGGCCGACCTTGCCCATGACCCGGGGCGCCCACCAGCAGCCGATGAAGAAGCCGAAGAAGTGCGCCGAGCCGAGCAGTCCCACCTCGGCGCGGCTGAAGCCCAGGTCGAGGCCCGAGATCGCGTCGAGGGGCGCGATGCCGCCCGATCCGAGCTGCAGGAGCACCACGGACAGGAACAGGGCCGCGAAGGAGATCATGAGCCGCATGGAGACGCGCCGAGCCGCGAACCCCCGTGCCTAGGCGCGTTCGCCGGCCGATGGCAAGGGACCCCGGGCGCCCGGGGCCGCCCGGCCCGCCCTATCGCGTCGGGCGGCCGACCGCAGGCCCCGCTGTCACTCGGCCGCGACCCCCAGATGATGGACCGGCAAGGGCCGCTCGGCCAGCTCGAGACCGAGCCTCGGCATGAGGTCGGCAAGCTCGGATGCGAGCTCGGCGCCGCGGGCGCGCGCTGCCGCCTCCTCCACCTCGACGCCGTCGAGCCAGCGCCGGATCTCGCGGCAGGACGCGTGGGCGTGCTCGACGCGGTCCTGGAACCGCTGCGCCTCCTCCTGCCGCTCGCGCAGGAAGTTCCGCGCCCGCTCGATGCGCTCCGTCGACCAGAGCTCGGCCAGATCGCGGCTCTCGTGGCTCATCTGCGCGGCGAGCTCGAGGATCTCGGGCTCCAGATCGCCGAGGCCCGCATGACTGCGCAGCCAGATGATGCGATCGCGGACGCTGTCGAATTCGCTCTTCAACTCGAACGCGTCGTCGCGGTCGGCCGCATGCACGGCCTCGTAGGCGCGCGCCACGTCGCGCATGGAAACGCGGAAGTCGCGGTGCGACTGCTCGAGCCGCATCATGCGCGCGTTGGCCGGCAGGAAGAAGCAGAGCCCGACCAGCAGGGCGGTGAGGGTCGCCTGCACCGCCATGCCGGCGTCGACGACCCCGGCTTCGCCCAGCCCGACCTGCAGCGTCAGCCACGGCAGCCAGCCGCCGAGCGCGCCCGCCGTCCAGCCAAACGCCGCGACCGCGAGACCGACGATCAGCGCCGCCGCCAGGCGCTGCATGACCCGTTGCGATCCCAAGAACCAGCCTTCGATGCCCGTACCCATGGCAACACCCCTTCAACACACCGCACCCAAGTTACCACAAATTGCGCGAAAATGCCGTGGAAAGCGGAACAAGGTTACTTGAGCGCGCGTGAGCCCCCCGGGTGTGGGCGACGCGACAGCCGTTCCGTCCCCGTCGGATCTGTGGCACCGAGGGGCCCGGAGGAAGCCGGCCATGGACGCGATCGACGACGAGGACATCCGGGGCGCCGCGCGGATCCTGGGCGTCGAGTACTCGGCGGAGGAACGCGCCCAGATGCTCGACAACCTGGAGGCGCAGATCGACCAGGCCCGGATGCGCCGCGCCATCACGTTCGACAACGCGGAGCCGATGTCGCTGCGCTTCGATCCGCGTCCGAACGGCTGGGTGGCGCGGATGGAGCCGGGCGGGCAGGTGTTCTCCGCCGCCGATCCCGGACCGCTGCCCGGGGACGAGACCGACATCGCCTATGCGCCGTTGCCCCGTCTCGCGGCCTGGATCCGCCGCGGCACGCTCTCGAGCCGGCGGCTGACGGACATCTACCTGGACCGGATCGAGCGGGTCGCGCCCGGCCTCGCGTGCTTCGTCACCGTCCTTGCCGATCTGGCCCGCGCGCAGGCCGATGCGGCGGATGCCCTGCTCGCGGCAGGAACGTGGCTCGGGCCGCTCCACGGCATCCCGTACGGTGCCAAGGATCTCTTCGACACCGCCGGGATCGCGACGACGTGGGGGGCGATACCCTACCGGGACCGCGTCGCCCGGACCGACGCCCACGTCGTGGCGAGGCTGCGGCAGGCGGGTGCGGTGCTGATCGGCAAGACGACGCTCGGCGCCATCGCCTACGGCGACATCTGGTTCGGCGGCACGACGCGGAACCCGTGGAACCCCGCGGAGGGTTCGAGCGGATCGAGCGCCGGATCGGCGGCCGCGGTCGCCGCGGGCCTCTGCGGCTTCGCCCTCGGAACCGAGACGCTGGGGTCGATCACCTCGCCAGCGGAGCGCTGCGGCGCCACCGGGCTCAGGCCGACGTTCGGGCGGGTCGGCCGCTCCGGGGCGATGGCGCTCTGCTGGTCGCTCGACAAGATCGGGCCGATGTGCCGCGGGGTGGAGGACTGCGCGATGGTCCTCGCGGCGCTCAACGGCCCGGACGCGGGCGATCGCGCCTCGATCGCGGCGCCGTTCCACTTCGACGCGGGCGCCGGGATCGGCGGCATGCGCGTGGGCTACGTGCCCGAGGCGTTCGCCGCGCCCGAGACGGCCGCAGTGGGGCGCGATGCGCTGGCCGCGCTCGGCGACCTGCCCGTCGATCTCGTCGAGGTGGCGATGCCCGACCTGCCCGTAGGCTCGCTCCTGCCCATCCTCTTCGCCGAGGCGGCGGCGGCGTTCGAGGACCTGACCCTTGCCGACCGCGATGACGAGCTGGTCTGGCAGGACGACGCCGCCTGGCCCAACACCTGGCGCAAGGCGCGCTTTCTCTCGGCGGTGGACCACGTGCAGGCCGACCGGCTGCGCTACCGCGCGATGACGGCCCTCGACGCGATCTTCCGCAACGTCGACGCCCTCGTCGGTCCGTTCGGCGGCGACATGCTGATCGCGACGAACTTCACCGGCCATCCCTGCCTGCACCTGCGCGCGGGCTTCGTCGAGCGCGAGACGTACGGCGCCGCGGCCGGCGGCGGCGGCGACACGCGATACCGGGTTCCGACCGGTGTTTCGCTCTGGGCGGGGCTCTTCGACGAGGGGCGGCTCTGCAATCTCGGCATGGCGCTCGAGGCGGCCCTGGGCGTCGCCGGAGAGCGTCCGGGCCTGCCCGACTGACTCAAGGACGGGCCTCAGGCCGGCGCGGCGCGATCGTGCATCTCGCGGTCGAGCCGGCGTTCGATCAGGACACAGCCGACACTCAGCAGCAGGCACCAGGCGGCGAAGACGACGCTCTGCCTCGGAAAGTCGACGCCCCAGTCGATCAGCAGGCCCGTGAGCCCGGGGCCGATGGCCGTCGAGACGACCATGACGGTCATCACCAGCGAGCGCACCGAGCCGAGGTGCCGGGTGCCGTAGACCGCTGGCAGGAACGCCCCCCAGAGCGCCCCGGTCGCGCCTTGCGTCAACCCGGCGAGGCCGAGCGCCAAGTACCACGTCGCCACGTGCTCCGCGGGTCCGATCAAGCCGACCCCGAGGCCGAGCGGCACCAGCAGCACGGGCAGCAGGCGATGCGGCCCGAACCGGTCCGCCGCCCACCCGCCGACGAGCGCCGCGGCGATCGTCATCGTCGCCCATGCGCTGTAGCCGGGCGCCATCTGCGCCAGCGTCCAGCCCTTCACCTCGGCGATGTGCACCTGGTGGAAGAAGATCACGGTGCCGAGGAACCCCGGCGTCAGGATCACCGGCAGAAGCGCGGGGAGCAGCCAGTGCCGCGCCGCGTCCCGCCGCCCCCAGTGCCGGCCGGCGAGCCCGGGCATCTGCCCGACCGCATCGATGCCCTGCGGCGCGCGCTCGCGCGACAAAAGCGCCACCAGTGCCGGCACGATGGCAAGCGCTATGACGGCCGCGGTCAGCGCCCATGTCCCGCGCCAGCCGATCCAGGCGATCGCCGCGACGGCGCCGAGCGGGATGACGATCTCGCCCGCCGAGTGCCCGAGGCTGCTCAGCGCCACGGCCCGTCCGCGCCGCGCCTCGAACCAGCGCCCCATCGCGGTCATCGCAATGTGGCCGAACATGCCCTGCCCGCAGAAGCGCAGGAGGAAGATGCTGGCGCCGAGCGCCCAGACCGGACCGCCGAGCGCCATGCCGGCCGCGGCGAGCGCGAAGAGAAGCCCGACCGCCCCGGCGAGCCGCACCAAGCGCACGCTGTCGGCGAGCGATCCGCGCCAGAACATCAGGCCTGCGGCGGCGAGGGTTGCGACGGTGTAAAGGCTGCCCCAGGCCCCTTCCGACAGCCCGTACTCGGCGGTGATGTGCCCGGCGAAGAGCGAGATGAACCACGTCTGCCCGAAGGCCGACGCAAAGGTCAGCAGGAACCCGGCCCCGAGCCAGCGGGCATTCTCGACGACGAAGCGCATGCGGCACCTCCTATCCCTCGCGGCCGGCAGCGGCCAGCGCCGGCGTGGCGGCGCTGGCCGCCCGTCGCCGGCGACCGGCAGGGGTCGGTCAGTAGCAAGGGATTGGCGGTTGCGCCGCACCGGTGTCCGGTCCTGGGGAAGGGAGCGCGTAACCGGCTTTCGACTGACGTCCGGATCGCCGCTTCCGAGCACCGCCGCCGGCTACGTCGTGCTCGGCGCGGTCACGCACCAATCGGGACCTCGCCCGGGTATGCGTGCGATGACGGCGCCGAGGGACCAAACTCCTCGGCGGCGGCGACGCCGGCGGCGGATCGGCGCATGCGCGGTTTGGCCCCGAGCCAAGGCGCCGCCGCGCAGGAAACTCTGGGGCTGGCGCACCCGCGGCGCCGGGGCCGCATGCGGACGCCGCAGGATGCCGAGGCAGCGGCGGACCAGCAGGCCCTTCGCGTCGTCTAGCAGCGGCTGCGACATCACGGCTGTCGCGTTCTCGGGTGCGCGCGTAACCCGTCCGTCTATACTCCGGGCGCATGATCCTGCGTGCAATGGCCCTTCTGGTCGTCCTCGCGGCGCCGCTTCACGCCGCGTCGTGGGTCGTCTCGCCGGAGACGTCGGTGGTCGTGAGCGTGCCGTGGCGAGGGCTGACCATCGACATGCGCTTTCCCGACATCGACGGCCGGGTCGAGTTCGACGAGCGGCGGCCCGACCGGACCGAGGCCAAGATCGTCGTCGCTGCGGGCTCGGTGCGCACCGGTCTGCCGCCGGCGGACCGGCTGGCCCGCTCGCAGGACTTCCTCGCCGCCGATGCCCATCCGACGATCGGCTTCACGCTCGACCGGCTGACGCAGACCTCGCGGTCGACGGCGGATGTCGCGGGCCGCATCACCTTTCGTGGCGTGACGCGGCCGATCGCCTTCAAGGCCCGGGTGTTCCGCTACGGCCCGGCGGAGGACGATCCCGAACGCTTCGAGGCGGGCTTCCAGCTCGACGGGGCGATCGACCGGACCGAGTTCGGGGCCACCGGCGCGCTGCGCGAGGTGCCGGCGCGCCTGCCGATCCGTATCCGGCTCGTGCTGGCGTCGGGCTGAGCGTCCCGTGGCGGCCGTCAACACCGCCGCGGGCTGGGGATGGGTCTCCCGCGCCTTCCACTGGCTGACGGCGGTCCTGATCGCCGGTCAGCTCGGGCTGGCGCTCTACGTATCCCGCATCGACGACCTCGTGCAGCGGTTCGAGGCGGCGCAATTGCACAAGAGCTGGGGCGCGGTCATCTTCGGCGTCGTCGTCCTGCGCCTGCTCTGGCGCCTCGTGGGCGGCCCCGCGCCGCCGCAGCCCGACGCAGTGCCGCGCTGGCAGCGGCGCGCCGCAGGCCTGAGCCACGGGGGTCTCTACGCCTTGATGCTGTGCGTGCCGCTTGCGGGCTGGGTCTATGCCTCGGCCTCGCCGCTGCAGGCCGCGATGGGGATCGAGAACCGCGTCTTCGACCTCTTCGCGCTGCCCGATCCATGGCCGGTCGGCAGCGAGGCGCTGGCGGGCGCCGCCTACGTCGCCCACCGGGGCGGTGCCATCGCCCTCGCCGGACTGGTCGTCGTCCATGCCGCGGCGGCGCTGAAGCACCATTTCGTCGACCGCGACGCCGTTCTCGAACGGATGCTGCGGTCGCGCCGGCCGCGCTAGGTGCCGTGCGGGATCCGCCGCCCTTCGGCGTCGAAGAAATGCAGCTCCTCGGCCGCGCAGGCGAGGGAGACGGCCTCGCCGCGGCCGAGGCCCGGCTGACCCTGAAGGACGGCGAGCACCGTCTGCCGGTCCTGCGTCCGTCCGTGGATGACGGTTTCGGCGCCGAGCGACTCGACGAGCGTCACGGTCACGTCCAGCGTGTCGTCCTCCCCGGGGCGGGCGAGACGCAGGTGCTGCGGCCGGATGCCGAAGGTGACGTCGTCCCCGGACGGTCCGTGCCAGGCATGCAGCAGGCCCGCGGGCAGGAAATTCATGTTGGGCGCGCCGATGAAGCCCGCGACGAAGCGGTTGGCGGGGCGGTTGAAGAGGCCGAGGGGCGTATCGACCTGCTCGATCCGGCCGTCGCGCAGGACGACGATGCGATCGGCCAGCGTCATCGCCTCGATCTGGTCGTGGGTCACGTAGATCATCGTCGTGCCGAGCCGGGCGTGCAGCGCCGCGAGCTCGGCCCGCATGGAGACGCGCAGCTCGGCGTCGAGGTTCGACAGCGGCTCGTCGAGCAGGAACGCCGACGGTTCGCGCACGATGGCGCGGCCAATGGCGACTCGTTGGCGCTGTCCGCCGGAAAGCTGACCGGGCCGGCGGTCGAGGAGCGGCGCGATCTCGAGCATCCGCGCTGCCGCTTCGATGCGCTTGGCGATCTCGCGCTTCGGCAGGTGCGTGTTCTCGAGCCCGAAGGACAGGTTCTGCCGCACCGTCATGTGCGGGTAGAGCGCATAGGACTGGAACACCATGGCGAGACCGCGGTCGGCGGCGCCGACGCGGGTGACGTCGCGGCCGTCGATCGCGATGGTGCCGCGTGTCGGCCGGTCGAGACCGGCGATCAGGCGCAGGAGCGTGGACTTGCCGCAGCCCGAGGGCCCGACGAAGACGACGAGTTCGCCCTCGCCGACCTCGAGCGACACGTCGTGGATCACCTCGACCGGGCCGAAGCGCTTGTCGACGTTCCTGAGCGCGATCCGCCCCATCAGCGGGGAACCGGACGGTCGGAGCGCCTTTGCGCTCCGGCAGCCTTCCTCCCCGGCTGCCGCCGGGGCCCCTGCACGCCCGTTGGCGCGCGAGTCCCCCACCCCCCTTCCCCCCGCCCCGCGGGGCGGGGGAACCTGCCCGATAGGGAAATGCGGCGCGCGCGGCGTGCGGGGGTCATTTGAGGCCCGATCCGGCGATGCCGGCGGTGATGAAGCGCTGCAGGAAGGCGAAGACGATGACCACCGGCAGCATCGTCAGGACCGTCATCGCGAGGACGTAGTGCCACTGGACGTTGAGCTGCCCGGCGAACGCGTTCAGCCCGACCTGCAGCGTGTAGAGGTCGGACCGCGACAGCACGATCAGCGGCCAGAGAAAGTCGTTCCAGCGCCAGACCACCGAGAAGATGGCGAGGACGGCGAGCGCCGGAGCCGTCAGCGGCAGCACGATGCGCCAGTAGATCTGCCACTCCGACGCCTTGTCCATGCGCGCGGCGTCGAGCAGCTCGTCGGGGATCGTCAGCATGTACTGGCGGAGCAGGAACACCCCCGTCGGCGTCGCCACGGTGGGAAGGATCACCCCCCAGAGCGAGTTGAAGAGCCCCATCGCCGCCACGACCGAGAAGAGCGGCACGAGGATGACCGAGAGCGGCACCATCAGCGTCGCGATGATCAGGAGCATGACGAGCGAGCGCCCGGTGAAGCGGTACTTGGCCAGGGCGAACGCCGCCATCGAGTTCGTCAGGAGCGTGATCGCGGTCGCGACCACGGTCACGAAGACCGAGTTCCGGAGGTAGGTGAGGAAGTCGAGCTGCAGGAACGGCTGCACGTAGTTCTCCGTCGCGAAGGCGATGTCGCGGATCGGGGTGCGGTCGTCGATGTCGACCTCGTAGACCCGGTCGGGGTCTTGGGGATCGACCATGCGCGCGACGATGCCGATGCGCCGGAGCTCGGCCAATGTTCGCGTCGTGCCGTCCTCGAAGGTGACGGCGTAGACGGGGCGCGGCTCGTCGTGACCCGGAACGGCGACGGTCTGCGCCTGGTAGGGGAGGAGGGTCGGCGGGAACTCGGCGAGCTGCGCCGGGGTCTTGAACGACGACAGCACGAGCCAGACCGCCGGGCCGAAGACGAGGACGAGCCCGCCGCCGAGCCAGAGCACGGTGACGACGTCGGTCCAGTGCCAGCGGTCGCCGCCGCGCCGCCGTGTGAGGAAGGTGAGCGCCCGGCTCACTCGCGCGCGCCCCGTCGCTCGTTCCGGCGGCCCACGCCGAGCTGCGCCAGGGTCAGCACGACCAGCACGGCGCCCATCAGGATCGACGCCGCGGCGGCGAGCCCCGGGTTGCGCAGATGCGAGGCGAAGCCGATCTCGTAGATGTACTGCGTGAGGTAGAGCGTGGCCGTGCCGGGCCCGCCGCCCGTCAGCACGAAGACCTCGTCGAAGATCTGCACGGCCCGGATCAGCGTCAGCACCACGACGACGAGCAGGTTCGGCATCAGGAGCGGCAGCGTGATGCGCCGGAAGACGCGCGAGGGGCGGGTCCCGTCCATCTCGGCAGCCTCGTAGAGATCCTTCGGGATCGCCTGGAGACCGGCGAGCAGGATCAGCGCGTAGAACCCCATGTTCGCCCACACGGTAACGCCGACGGTCGCCGAGAAGGCCCAGGACCGCTCGACGAGCCAGTTCACGCGGTCGCCCCCGAGGCCGTCGACGATCAGGTTCAAGAGCCCTTCTCGCTGCAGGATCCAGCGCCAGATCAGTCCGACCACCACCGGAGAGAGCAGGACGGGAAAGAAGAACACCGCCCGCCAGAAGCCGCGCCCGGCGATCGCGCGGTTCAGGATCAGCGCGGTGACCATGGCGGCGAAGGTCATCAGCGTCACCTGCAGGACCACGAACCGCGCGGTGTTCCAGACGGCGATCCAGAACTGGTCGTCGCGGCAGGTGTTGGGGTCGGTGTAGTCGCCGCAGTCGAGCAAGCGCGCGTACTGCTGGCCGCCGACCCAGGTCCGGTCGGCCAGGAACAGGTCGGTGCCGC
>CAYMRW010000054.1:0-10595 GCA_964392825.1 uncultured Rhodobacterales bacterium | reverse complement strand
TCCTCGACAGCGCCGGCGACGAGTTCGACACGCAGGACATGGTCATGGACCTCGAATCCGAGGGCGTCGGCTATGCCCTCGATCAGCACAACGCCGATCTGGTCACCGACGCGATGGTCGAGCAGGTCGAACAGGCCAAGGACCAGATCGTGGCCGACGAAATCGAGGTGCACGACTACATGTCGGACAACTCCTGCCCCGCGAGCTGACTTGACGGTCACCGAAAGATCGGGGCGGCCCGCGGTCGCCCCCGACGCCCCGGCGGCGATCGAACTCAAGGGAATCTCGAAAGCGTTCGGTCCGGTCCAGGCCAACAAGGACATCAACCTAAAGGTGATGCCGGGCACGATCCATGGCATCATCGGCGAGAACGGTGCCGGCAAGTCGACGTTGATGTCGATCCTCTACGGCTTCTACCGCGCCGACGAGGGCGAGATCCGGATCAACGGGCGGAAGACCGAGATCCCCGACAGCCAGGCGGCGATCCGCGCCGGCATCGGCATGGTTTTCCAGCACTTCAAGCTGGTCGAGAACTTCACCGTGCTCGAGAACGTGATCCTGGGCGCGGAGGACGGGGCGCTGCTGCGGCCGTCGCTCGCCAAGGCGCGGCGGTCGCTCAGAGAGCTCTCGGAAGAGTACGAGCTCAAGGTCGACCCCGATGCGCGGATCGAGAACATCGGCGTCGGCATGCAGCAGCGGGTCGAGATCCTCAAGGCCCTCTACCGTCAGGCGGAAATCCTGATCCTCGACGAGCCGACGGGCGTGCTGACCCCGTCCGAGGCCGACCACCTGTTCCGGATCCTCGACGGGCTCCGGCGCCAGGGGAAGACGATCGTCCTCATCACCCACAAGCTGCGCGAGATCATGGAGGCGACCGACACCGTCAGCGTCATGCGACGCGGCGAGATGACGGCCACGGTGAAGACGGCCGAGACCTCGCCCGAGGAGCTCGCCGAGCTGATGGTCGGCCGCAAGGTGCTGCTCCGGGTCGACAAGAGGCCGGCGACGCCGGGCCGCGTCGTCTGCGAGGTGCGCGACCTGCGCGTCACCGACGCCAAGGGGGTGGAGCGGCTCAAGGGCGTCAGCTTCGACATCCGTGCGGGCGAGATCCTGGGGCTCGCGGGCGTCGCCGGCAACGGCCAGTCGGAACTGCTCGACGTCCTCGGCGGCATAATGCCCGCACGCTCGGGCACGATCCGCATCAACGGCGAGGCCATCGACCTCAGCGGCCGCCAGAGCGACGCCGGCACGCGACGCCGGCGCGGCATCGCGCACGTGCCCGAGGACCGGCAGCGCCGCGGCCTCATCATGGACTTCAAGGCATGGGAAAACGTGGCCTTCGGCTACCACGGCGACCCGGGCTACAGCCGCGGTCCCCTGATGGACAACGACGCGGTCCGACGCGATGCCGAGACGAAGATGGCGCATTTCGACGTCCGCCCGCCGAACTGCCACCTCGAGGCCAAGAGCTTTTCGGGCGGCAACCAGCAGAAGATCGTGCTCGCCCGCGAGATCGAACGCAGCCCGGACCTCCTGCTGGTCGGCCAGCCGACCCGCGGCGTCGACATCGGCGCCATCGAGTTCATCCACCAGCGCATTGTCGAGTTGCGCGACGCCGGCAAGGCGATCCTCCTGGTGTCGGTCGAACTCGACGAGATCCTCTCGCTCTCCGACCGGATCGCGGTGATGTTCGACGGTCGCATCATGGGCGAGCGCGTGGCCGCCGAGACCGACGAGCCCGAACTCGGCCTTCTCATGGCCGGCATGGAGGGCGCCCCGGCCCCCGTCGGCGACGGCCATGTCGATGCGCCGGAAGGCCTCCCTGCGTGAGCGCGCCTCCGCCCGCATCGAGGTCCCGAAGCGCCTACCGAGATGCCCGGCGGTCCTACGCGACCGCCATCCATGAGCCGTCGCGGCATGCGGACCAGGCCGGGTCAGCCGTTGCGGCGGCCAGCCGCACCCGGGTAGATGGCCCGCACCGCGGCCGCGCGGCACTCACTACATGCGGAGCGCTCGCTCTCCACGGGACCGATGCAGGGACGGCCGCTGGAACGCGAGACACGGGTTTTCCGTCGGCACGCGATCGCGGCAAATCCGCGTGCTCCGTCAGGTTTGCCGGCGCACCCGCGGTTCGGCGCGGCCAGCGTCGCGCCGAACCAGCGCGCTGGCGCCGGGCAGGGGGCGGTCCGACGCCCCGCCCCCGGACCTCGGCGGCGCCGGCGACCGACCTTCGGGGACCCGTCCCGCCGCCATCGCGTGGCCAGGGATCCGCCGTCGCCGAGTGGTGCGGCAACGCGCCATGTCCCGGTCCGACGGACCGCGAGAGCACCGGCGGCGGGCCCCCTTCGACGACCGGGGCGAACGGACAGCGGGAACGACCCGGCATCGCCGCGCATGGCGGGCGGGGTCCGGCCGGGGGGTCGGGCACATGATGCCGCGCTGGGCCGACGTGGTGATGGTGCCGGTCCTGAACCTGGTGCTGGCCTTTCTCGTCTCGGGGCTCGTCGTCCTCTATATCGGCGAGAACCCTCTCGAGGCGCTCGGCATCATGATCCGCGGCGCCGTCGGCTCGGCCTACGGCTGGGGCTACACGCTCTTCTACGCCACCAACTTCATCTTCACCGGACTCGCCGTGGCCGTCGCCTTCCATGCGCGGCTCTTCAACATCGGCGGCGAGGGACAGGCCGCGATCGGGGGTCTCGGCGTCGCGCTCGTCTGCCTCGCCGTGCCCTGGCCGCACTGGCTTCTGGCGCTGCCCGCCGCGATCGTCGGCGGCGCGGTCTTCGGCGCGGCGTGGGCGGCGATCCCCGCCTACCTGCAGGCGCGACGCGGCAGCCACATCGTCATCACGACGATCATGTTCAACTTCATCGCGTCGGCCCTGCTGGTCTATCTGCTGGTCGACGTCCTCAAGGCCCCCGAGTCGATGTCGCCCGAGACCTCCCGCTTCCCGCCTGGCGCGCAGCTGCCGAACGCGGGCATGCTGGCGGCCCTCGGGCTGCCCTTCCGCGCCTCCACGCCGCTCAACCTCGCGTTCGTCGTGGCGCTGGTCTGCTGCTGGCTCGTCTGGCTGCTGATCTGGCGCACCCGCCTCGGCTACGAGATCCGCGCCTTCGGCCACTCCGAGCCGGCGGCGGTCTATGCCGGCATCTCGCCGTTCCGGACCACCATGCTCGCCATGCTGATCTCGGGCGCGCTCGCCGGACTGATGGCGATCAACTCGGTCATGGGCGAGGCCGAGCGGCTGGTCCTCGACAGCGTCCAGGGCGCGGGCTTCATCGGCATCGCCGTGGCACTGATGGGCCGCTCGCATCCGATCGGCGTGTTCCTCGCGGCGCTCCTGTTCGGTCTGCTCTACCAGGGCGGCGCAGAGCTCGAGTTCGAGATGCCGGCGGTCAGCCGCGAGCTCATCGTCGTCATCCAGGCCCTCGTCATCCTCTTCACCGGGGCCCTCGACAACATGGTCCGCATGCCGCTCGAGCGATACTTCCTGCACCGCCGCACGGGCCGGGTGTGATGGCGGCGCCTCCCGACGACGGCCGGTCCGTGTCTCGGTCGAACCTCGAAGCGGGTCAGTTGCGTCCTGGCCCGGACACCCTCGCCGTGATCGAAGCCCCGATGTCCTCGGGGCAGCTCGACGGCATCGCGGCGCGCCGCTCTGCACTGCCGCGGGCAGCGAGCCTCGTGCCACGTTCACGGTGCTCCGCTTCCCGGCGCCGCCGGCCGCCCGGGCGGGCGCGATGGCGGGGCTTGGCATGATCGACCCGGTATACCCGCCCCGGCCCGCCGCCCGGACGCCCCGCCGGCCCGCCCGACCGGATCGCGCGGCGCCCGCCGCAGGGCCGCCCGCCACCGGCAAACCCGTCCGTCGCGGTTCCGTCGCCCCGATGAGCACCCCCCTTCCCTGTACCCCGGTCGTGGCCTTCCGCATCGGCGCCGACACGCGGGCGGGCGACGTTGCTGTTCCCGCGGCGGAGTCGATCCCGGTCCTGCCAGCCAGGCACCTGGTCCGCGCGCCGGCCCTGCCGACCGCCACCGTCGCGGCGGCCTCCGCCCAAGCCCGGCCGCGGGTCGGCGCGACGCTCGACGAATTCTTCCCCGTCGCCCTGTCCAGGCTCGCGACGGTGCGCCCGTGATCGACCTCCTGCCGCTGCTCGACTCGGCCCTGCGGCTCGCGACGCCGCTGCTGCTCGCCTGTCTCGCCGGGCTCTTCAGCGAGCGGGCCGGGATCTTCGACATCGGGCTCGAGGGCAAGATGCTGATCTCCGCCTTCTTCTCGGCGGCGACGGCGGCGCTCACCGAATCGGTGTGGCTGGGGCTGATGGCAGGCATCTCGGCGAGCCTGGTCTTCGCGGCGATCCACGGCGTCGCCTCGATCACCTTCCGCGGCAACCAGTTGATTTCGGGAGTCGCCATCAATTTCCTGGCCTCCGGCCTGACGGTGCTGATCGCGCAGGACTGGTTCTCGGCCGGCGGTCGCACGCCGGCCTTGGTCGGCCCGGCGCGGTTCAGCACCATCGACCTGCCCTTCGCCGACAGCCTGAGCGACGTGCCGATCCTCGGGCCGATCTACCACGACCTGATCTCGGGTCACACGATCCTCGTCTACGTCGCCCTGCTCGCCGTACCGCTGACCTGGTGGATCCTCTTTCGCACGCGCTACGGCCTGCGCCTGCGCGCCGTGGGCGAGAACCCCGCGGCCGTCGACACCGCCGGGGTCAGCGTCGTCGGCCTGCGCTTTTCCGCAGTGCTGATCTGCGGGCTACTCACCGGGCTCGCCGGGGCCTACCTCGCCACCGGCCTCAACGCCGGGTTCGGGCGCGAGATGACGGCGGGCCGGGGCTACATCGCGCTCGCCGCGCTGATCTTCGCCAAATGGCGGCCGTGGTACGCGCTGATGGCGACGCTGCTCTTTGGACTGCTCGATGCCGTGGCCATCCGCTACCAGTCGGTCGACATCCTGGGGATCGTCATCCCGGGACAGTTCATGCAGGCCCTGCCCTACATCCTGACCGTGGTCATTCTCGCGGGGTTCGTGGGGCGCGCGATACCGCCTCGCGCGGGCGGCGAGCCCTATGTAAAGGAACGCTAAGCCACGGTTCCGGGCAGGAGGCCCCGAGCGCAGCCCGATGTACATCTACCTCCCCATCGCCGAGGTCTCGGTCCATGCCGTGCTCCTGCTGGGGATCGGCGCGGTCGTGGGCGTCCTGTCGGGGATGTTCGGCGTCGGCGGCGGCTTCCTGATCACCCCGCTCCTCTTCTTCGTCGGCATTCCGCCGGCGGTCGCCGTCGCCACCTCGGCCAACCAGATCGTCGCCTCGTCGGTGTCGGGCGTGCTCGCGCACCTGCGGCGCAGGACGGTCGACCTGCGCATGGGCCTCGTGCTTCTGATCGGCGGGCTCGTCGGTTCGGCGCTCGGGGTCCGCGCATTCGCCATCCTGAGCGCCACCGGCCAGATCGACCTCGCCGTGCGCCTTTGCTACGTGGTGCTCCTCGGCATCGTCGGCGCGTTGATGCTGGTCGAGAGCCTCCGCGCGCTTGCCAAGTCGCGACGCGGCGGGCCGCCGAAGCGGCGGCGGCACAACTGGGTGCACGCCCTCCCGCTCAAGATCAAGTTCCGCGTCTCGGGCCTCTACATCTCGGTGATCCCGCCGCTTCTCGTCGGCGCCTTCGTGGGACTGCTCGCGGCGATCATGGGCGTCGGCGGCGGCTTCATCATGGTGCCGGCGATGATCTACCTGCTCGGCGTCCCCACCAAGGTCGTGATCGGGACATCGCTCTTCCAGATCACGTTCGTGACGGCGTTCACGACGTTGCTGCACGCCACGGCGAACCAGACCGTCGACATCATGCTCGCCCTGCTCCTCATCCTCGGCGGCGTCGTCGGCGCGCAGATCGGCACCAATCTCGGACAGCGGCTCGGCGCCGAGCAGCTGCGGATCCTGCTCGCCGCCCTGGTCCTCGCCGTCGCGGGCAAGATTGCGCTCGACCTGCTGCTGACGCCGGCCGAGCTCTATTCGATCGGCAGCGACGAGTGAGGCTCGCGGTCGCGCTGGCCCTCTGGGCATGGGCGGGAGCGGCTCCGGCCTTCGAGGGCGTCGTCGCCGACCTGAGCCAGAACCGGGTGTCGATCACGGCCGATTTCGTCGGATCGGAGATCCTGGTCTTCGGCGCCGTCACGCGGCAGACGCCGATCGACCCGAGCCCCCTCGGCGTCATCGTCACGGTCGAGGGTCCGAGCCAGACCGTCACCGTGCGACGCAAGTCGCGCGTCGCCGGCATCTGGGCGAACACCGCAGCGGTGGAGATCGACCGAGCCCCGAGCTTCTACGCCGTCGCCTCCTCGGCGCCGCTCGACGAGATATTGCTGCAGGTCGAGGATCTGCGCCACGCGATCACCCCGCGCCGCGCGATACGCTCGGTCGGGGCGCCCGACGACGTGCTCGACTCTCCGGAATTCACCGCGGCGCTGATCCGCGTGCGCGAGAATGACGGGCTCTACCAGGTGCGGGAGGGGACGGTGAACCTCGCGCAGCAGACGCTGTTCTCGACGTCGGTGGACCTGCCTGCGAACCTCGTCGAGGGCAATTACGACGTCCGCATCTTCCTGACGCGAGACCGGCAGATCATCACCACCTACAGCACCGCGATCTTTGTGCAGAAGGTCGGTCTCGAACGGTTCCTCTACACGCTCGCGCACGAGCAGCCATTCCTCTATGGGATCCTGGCGTTGACGCTCGCCGTCTTCGCGGGATGGGGTGCGTCGGCGCTGTTTCGCCTGATCCGCCCCTAGCTCAAGTCCGCCCCCCGGCGGTCCGCGGGCCGTCGGGCCGTCGCGCTCAGGCGACCGCCGCGATCGGCGCCGCGCGCAGGTCGTCGATGCCGAGCGGCGCATCGGGGAGCTTCAGGCGATTGCGCACGACCCACCGCAGCCGCGTCTCGGCCCGGGTCACGGCGACGTAGGCAAGACGCTTCCAGAGCGCGATGCCGGCCTCGGTCCGGCCCGACCGCGCGGCGGCCCAGAGGTCGGGCGCGAACACCTGCACCTCGGGCCACTGCGAACCCTGCGCCTTGTGGATCGTCACCGCCGCGCCGTGCAGGAACGCCGCCCCCATGCGCGCAGCGAAAGGGATGAAGGGCTCTTCTTCGCCGGGCATCTCGATCTTGACGATCGAGGCCGCGCTGACCTGCGGCTGCTCGGCCCCGAGAACGTGGAGACGGCTGAAGCCTGCCTTGCTCCCGGGACCGAGATAGATGGCCTGCGCGCCCTTGATGAGGCCCCGTGCCTCGAGGTCGATGCGCTTCTTGCGGTGCTTCACCGGCAGCTCGAGCCCGTCGCAGATCAGCGGCTCCCCCGGCATGAGCGCGTCGGCCGGCGCCCCGTGCGCGCTGCGGAAGGCATGGATCAGGCGGATACGCGTCGCGTTTCGCCAGCATAGGACGGGCGAGCGCGCCATCAGGCCCGCATCGACGCGGCCCTCGACCGTGACCCTCGGATCGCGCGATGCGGCCTCCTCGACCATCCGCTCGAAATCCTCGAACGTCAGCGCCTCGTCGCCGAGCGCGTGGGCAAGATCGAGGATCGGGTTGTCATCGGCCTGCCGATGCACACGCCGCAGCGTAAGCCGCGACGCTTCGGGCAATCCGGCGAAGACCATGTCGCCCGACTGATTGACGGGCGCCAGCTGCGCCGGATCGCCGAAAAGGATCAGCGTCGGAAAGATCTCCCGCAAGTCGTCGTACTGCCGCTGATCGAGCATCGACGCCTCGTCGATCAGACCGATGTCGAGCGGATCGTCGCGCCGCTTCCACCCTTGTATGAAATCCGAACCGCGCAGGCCTGCGGCCGCGAGCGCGCCGGGGACCGAGGCATGCGCCGAGTAGAACGCCTGCGCGCGATCGAGGGCGGCGTCGGACATTCCCTCGATGGACGGCCGCGACCCGTTGCCTGCAAGCCATTCGGCCACCTGCTCGTACACGGGGTCGTAGACCGGCGTGTAGAGGATGCGGTGGATGGTGGTGGCCGGCACGCCCCGCCCGCGCAGGACGCTCGCGGCCTTGTTCGTGGGTGCCAGGACCGCCAGCGTCCGCCGGTTCGCCCGGCGCCGCCCCTCCCAGTCGCTCGAGACCGTCTCGATGCCCGCCGCCTGCAGGGTACCGCAGAGGCGGGCAAGAAGCATGGTCTTGCCCGACCCGGCCTTGCCGATGACGGCGAGGACCGTCCGTTCGTCCGGGGCCGGATCGACGCCGCCGCCCCCGGCAAGATCGATCCCGATCGCCCGCAACGCCTCGACGATTCGCGCGTAGGCCTCGGCCTGATCGGTCGAAAGGTGGTGGAGTGGCGCCGCCATGCGCGGACCGTAGCGTCGCTGCGGTCCTGCGGCCAGCGGCACCGGCCCACCGATCCGCCTCAGGCCGCAAGGTCGAGCGCGGGTTCGCTCTGAAGGCGACCGAACGCCTGGTCGAACCAGAAGCGCGTTTCGCCGCGCCGCAGCCCCGCGCGCTCCGCCACCCGTTGGTGCCCGTCCTCGTCCCACGCCCAGAGGCCGACGCTGATCTTGTCGCGCCCCTGCCCTTCGCAGCCGAGAACCGTCGGGGCGGCACCGATCATGCGGTAGATGCGCACCATGCGCGCGTCGAATACGCCGAGGAAATGCGTCAGGTGGAACGCCCGCATGAGTTCGCCGCCCGCCGCCATCAGCGCCCCCGAAACGCGCGCCGGAGCCTCGGGGGCGAGGCAGAAGCGCGTGCATTCCCAGATCAGCGGGCTCGCGATCCTCACGCCATCCGTGAGGTGCGCGAAGTGATCGGAGGTCATGGTGTCGCCTGTCGTGGGGAGGAACCGCATCGAGCCTCCATGCGTGCCATCCGGCATCTCCCAGATGACGTAGAGGGGGTTCATCTCGTCGTACGCATCCCGTTCGTGTCCGGCGGCGTCCACGGTGACGTCCCACCCCAGCCGCTCGCGGAACTGGATGGCGCGGTGTCGGAACATGGTGGTGGAGAGAAGCGGAAATGCCGACAATTGGTCGGCGTAGAGGAAGCGGATCATTCTGGTCTCCCATCCCTGATGACGTGTCGGCGCCATTGGGGGACGAGAGGACCTAAAGCCCGATCATCTGGCCGAGCGGAACGATAAACAAACCGTTTATCTTAAAGCAGTATCAACCCTAGAGTGAGGGCCTTGGCGATCGTGTGCGTCGTGTTTGCGCCGCCGAGTTTGGCGCGGGCGCTCTCGATGTAGACGCGAAGCGTGTGCTCGGAGATTCCGAGCTTCTCGGCGGCCTGCCCGCGGCTATACCCCACGGCAAGAAGCGTCAGGGCGTCGATCTCCCGCGGCGACAGCTTCAGCAGCGCCGCGTGATCGGTTCCCTGGCGGATCTCCAACGCCTTCTGATTGAAGAAGTGCGCAACGAGGATCAGATCGCGAAGCCGTTCGCTGCTGAAGCGGGTCCAGTTCGGGTCCTTCTCCTCGGTGCTCGCGGTGAAGATCGCGAACTGGCCGTTCGGCCCCCGGATCGGGACGGAGAGTCCCTGTGTACCGACGCCCGCCTCGACCGCCTCGTCGAGAAAGGCCCGCTGCGGACGCCCTGACCAGTCGAGGTCGCGCCAGTCTACGGGGTGAAACCTCTGGAAACAGCCGCTGACCACCGGGTCGATGCGGAGGTAGCCCTGCTGAACGTAATGAACCGCCCATTCCGGCGTGTAGGTTCCGGCGCCGAACTGATCGCCCTTCTGATCGGTCCAGTGGTAGACGACGTGGGCGATACCGAGACGGTCGCGAAGCCTCGTCGTCTCAGCTTGCAGCTCGGCGAGGGACGTCGCCTGCTGCAAACGGTCGAGCGCGGTTTCGAACTCTCCGCGATCCATCCGTCACGCGATCGCCTGATGCCTCGGCGGAGGAGATCTCGACGGCCGCGAGCAGCGTGACGTCATCGAGTTGCTGGGCCAGCGCCGGCAGGTCGTTGCGCCGGGCGTAATTCCGGAGATCTGCGAGGACATCCAGGATCCAGTCGTGTTCCATGCCGAAACTCTCCCCAGGATAGTGAAGGATGGATCATTTGCAACTTTTGCAGAACAGATGATCGCAGGGAGAAAGGCCGACGCGAATTCCCCAATTCTGGGGAAGGACGTCGGCCCGGATGAGACGTCTTTGCCTCTATAGGATGAGTATCAGCCCGGATTAGACACGTCCAGCGTGTCCTCAAAGGTGCGGAGTCCGGTCCGCGGGGCCTGAACGAGGACGGCCATGTTCCCGGGCTTGTGCTCGTTGCGGCGCATCTTGACGTGCGCCTGCGGGATCTGGTCCCACGGAAACACCTCCGACATGCAGGGGTCGAGGCGCCGTTCGATCATCAGCTGGTTGGCCGAGCTTGCCTGCTTCAGGTTGGCGAAGTGGCTGCCCTGCACTCGCTTCTGGTGCATCCAGAGATAGCGCGCGTCCATCGTCAGGTTGTACCCGGTGGTGCCGGCGCAGATGACGATCATGCCACCCTTGCGCGTCACGAAGGTCGAGACCGGGAACGTCGCCTCGCCGGGATGCTCGAACACCATGTCGACGTTCACGCCCTTGCCGGTGATGTCCCAGATCGCCT
>CAYMRW010000053.1:7514-10617 GCA_964392825.1 uncultured Rhodobacterales bacterium | reverse complement strand
CATCCAGATCCCGTCGGGCCAGAACGCGTGGAAGGCGAACGCGAACATGACGTCGTGCGGGACGTCGCGACCCGCGGCGTCGCGCACGCGGACGCTGCCGACGTCGCGCCCCTCGCCCATGCGACGGGTGTCGAGGGCGGACGCGGTGCCGGCGGACCAGTCGAGCGTCAGTCCGTCCTCGGCGATGCGTCCCTCCTCCGCCAGCCGGTTCAGCGGCCAGGCCCGGTCGCCGACGCGCACCACCCTCGCGAGAGGCGCGATACCGTGCGGCGGATCCTCGCCGTCGTAGAGGAACGGGCGCCGCGACGTGTCGTAGCCCGCATAGGGGTTCTGGCCGTAGTTCCGCGGCCAGTCGGGCTCGGCCATCACGAGGCCGTCGGGGTTGCTGTTGCGGAACGCAGCCCAGCTTTCCATCCAAGCCGGCAGATCGGACAGCGCGTCGCCGGCATGGGCGCCGACGATGCCGGTACCGGTCGCCTGCTGCCACCAGCTCTCGGTCTCGCGGTCGTACATGATCATGTCGGAATGGCGCAGCTTCCCCGTGACCCCGAACTCCCGCACCTCGCCATCGACCCGCCGGTCGAAGACCATGCCCGAGTTGCACAATGGACAGAAAGTAACGGCGACCGGAATGCTGCCCACGGTGTCGTTCACGATCTCGTGCCACATCAGGTAGCGGATCGGGTAGGCGCGGGGCCTCTCGCCCGGCAGCGCCAGCGTCATCACCGGTTCGCGGTCGTCGAGCCCCGGCTTCTCGTCCGCGGCGACGAAGGATGGCCCGGTGATCGACGGGATCCCGTCCTTAGGCGGCCCCCCGGAGCGGATCTCGGTCCAGTCGCCGACCGTGGTCGCCGAGAAGTCGGTCCGCGGCCACTCGCCCCGCCATTCGGCGGGCTCCGCCAGAACGGACGTGGCGAGCGTGACAAGGGCGAACGCAAGACGCAGCATGGGTATACCTCCCGCGCCGAGGATGCACCCTCGCGCCCGCCGGACCCATCCCCTCTCACGGCAAGGTGACGCCTCGTCAGCGCTCCACGGTGACGTCCTGCATCACGTCGGGGTTCTCGACGAGGCCGTTCGGACCCTCGCCCTTCTGCAGCGCGTCGACGACCGCCATGCCGCGGAAGACGCGGCCGACCGCGGTGTACTGCCCGTCGAGATGCGGCGCTGCCGCGGTCATGATGAAGAACTGCGAATTGGCCGAGTCGGGGTCTTGCGACCGCGCCATGCCGACGATGCCGCGCTCGAAGGGGACGTCGCTGAACTCTGCGGGCAGGTCGGGCAGGTCCGAGCCGCCCATCCCGGCGCGGTCGAGGTCGTCGCCCTTCCCGAACTCGACGTCGCCCGTCTGCGCCATGAAGCCGTCGATGACGCGGTGGAAGGCGACGCCGTCGTAGGCGCCCTCCTCGGCCAGGGTGACGATGCGCTCGACGTGCTGCGGCGCCCTGTCCTCGAAAAGGTCGATGAAGACCTTGCCGTTGACCGAGCCGCCGACGTCGAGAACGAGGTTCGGGCCCGGCCCGTCTTCCTGTGCCGCGGCGGGCGCGGCGGCGACGAGGGCCGCCAGGAGAACCCTACGCATCGGCGGCCACCTTGACGCTGATCATGCGGTCGGGGTCCGCGGGCGGCTCGCCCCGGGTGATCTTGTCGACATGCTCCATGCCGTCGATGACGCGGCCGTACACGGTGTACTGGCCGTTGAGGAAATGCGCGTCGTCGAAGCAGATGAAGAACTGGCTGTTGGCGCTGTCGGGATTGGCCGACCGTGCGGCGCCCACCGTGCCGCGGTCGAACGGCAGCTTGGAGAACTCGGCCTTGAGGTCGGGCTTGGACGAGCCGCCGGTGCCGGCGCGGCGCAGGTTGCCGTCGCCGCGCCCGTGCTCCACGTCCCCGGTCTGCGCCATGAAGCCGTCGATGACGCGGTGGAAGACCACGCCGTCATAGGCGCCATCGCGCGCCAGCTCCTTCATGCGCGCGACGTGCTCCGGCGCCACGTCTGGCAACAGCTCGACGGTGACGGGGCCGTTCGCGAGCTCGATGATGACGGTGTTCTCGGGGTCCTTGATCTCGGCCATGGGCTCTCCTTTCCGGTTGGCCCGAACCTAGGCGGAGCATCCCGCGGCGGAAAGGGCGGATCCGGTTGACGCCGCGCGCCGCCCCGCCCATCAAGACGGGCGACCGACGGAGATGGCCATGGCCTGGAAGACGCTCGACGACCTCGACCTCGACGGCAAGCGGGTCCTCGTCCGCGTCGACCTGAACGTTCCGGTCGAGCACGGGCGCGTCACCGACGCCACCCGCATCGAGCGCATCGTTCCGACCATCCGCGACATCCATGAAATGGGCGGACTGCCGATCCTGCTCGCGCATTTCGGCCGTCCCAAGGGCCGGCCAAATCCCGAGATGTCGCTGACCGTGGTACGCGACGCGCTGGCGGACGCGCTGGGAATGCCGGTGACGTTCCATCCCGACTGCGTCGGCGCCGAGGCGCTGGCGACGGTCGACGCGATGACGCACGGCGAGGTGGTGCTTCTGGAGAACACGCGCTTCCATGCCGGGGAGGAGAAGAACGACCCGGCGCTGGCCGACGAGATGGCGAAGCTCGGCGACGTCTACGTCAACGACGCGTTCTCGGCGGCGCACCGCGCCCACGCCTCGACGGAGGGGCTGGCGCATCGCCTGCCGTCGGCCGCGGGGCGGCTGATGGAGGCGGAGCTGACGGCGCTGGAAAAGGCGCTGGGCTCGCCCGAGAGGCCGCTCGTCGCGGTCGTCGGCGGCGCCAAGGTGTCGACCAAGCTCGACCTGCTGTCGAACCTGATCGCCAAGGTCGATCACTTGGTGATGGGCGGCGGCATGGCGAACACCTTCCTCGCGGCGCGGGGCGTCGAGGTCGGCCGGTCGCTCGCAGAGCACGACATGGCCGGGAGCGCGCACGAGATCATGGCCAAGGCCGAGGCGCAGGGGTGCGAGATCGTCCTGCCGCTCGACGCCGTTGTGGCCACCGCTCTCGAGGATGGGGCGCCGAGCGAGATCGTCGCGGCGGACGCCTGCCCGCCCGATGCCATGATCCTCGACGTCGGCCCGAAGACGGTGGAGCGCATCG
>CAYMRW010000053.1:0-7504 GCA_964392825.1 uncultured Rhodobacterales bacterium | reverse complement strand
TGATCTGGAACGGCCCGCTCGGCGCATTCGAGGTGGCGCCCTTCGACGCCGCGACGAACGCAGCGGCACGAAAGGCGGCCGAGCTGACGCGGTCCGGCCGACTGATCTCGGTTGCGGGGGGTGGCGATACGGTTTCGGCCCTGAACCGCGCCGGCGTGATCGACGACTTCAGCTATGTCTCGTCCGCCGGCGGCGCGTTCCTCGAATGGATGGAGGGCAAGACCCTGCCCGGCGTCGCCGCACTCGGGGCAGATTGAACCACCGCTGCGAACACTCTACCCCCGCGGCGGCCATGACAGTGAGGGACCGATGACCGATCAGGCCATGAGACAGAAGATTGCCGCGGGGCGGGGCTTCATCGCCGCGCTCGACCAATCGGGCGGCTCGACGCCCAAGGCCTTGAGCCAGTACGGACTGAGCGAGGACGCCTGGTCGACCGAGGACGAGATGTTCGACCTGATCCACGAGATGCGGACGCGGATCATGACGGCCGGGCCCTTCGACGGCGAGCGGGTGGTCGGCGCCATCCTGTTCGAGCAGACGATGGATCGCCAGGTCGAGGGCAAGCCGACCTCGCATTACCTCTGGCGGGACAAGGGCGTGGTGCCGTTCCTCAAGGTCGACAAGGGTCTCGAGGACGAGGCGGACGGCGTGCAGCTGATGAAGCCGATTCCGGATCTCGACGCGCTCCTCGAACGGGCGCGCGGGCTCGACGTCTACGGCACCAAGATGCGGTCCGTCGTCGGCGCCGCGAACCCGGACGGGATCGAGGCGATCGCGGCGCAGCAGTTCGAGGTGGGCGACCGGATCGCCGAGGCCGGCCTGATGCCAATCCTCGAGCCGGAAATCACGATCTCGATCGCCGACAAGGCCGAGGCCGAGGCGATGCTGCGCGACGCCATCCTGTCGCGGCTCGACTCCCTGCCAAAGGGACGCGAGGTGATGCTCAAGCTGACGCTGCCCGACGCCCCTAATTTCTACAAGGCGCTGATCGACCACCCCAAGGTTCTCAAGGTCGTGGCGCTGTCCGGCGGCTACAGCCGCGAGGAGGCGAACGCGAAGCTGGCGCAGAACACCGGCATGATCGCGAGCTTCAGCCGCGCCCTGACCCAGGATCTCTCCCACGGGCAGTCGGACGCCGAGTTCGACGCCGCGCTCGAGCGCACGATCCAGTCGATCTACGAGGCGTCGGTCGCCGGCTGACCGGGGCGCCCGTCGAGGGCAGGCCGCCGCGCGGCATCACTCGACCGGCGCATCGACCCGAAACCGCGGTACGGCGTCGTCGGAGGCGGGTGCGGCCTCGAGTGCAGCCCAGTTCGCCTCGGATGCCGCGAGGTGACCGGGAATGTCGGCCTCCCACTGGCGGACGACGCTGCGGGTGATGTTGAGGTAGAGCTTGCCGTCGACGATGCGCCAGAGGTCGGGGTTGCCCGGGACCTTGCCGCCCTGGGCGACGCCATAGGCGCAATGGCCGTCGTATTGCGGCGCGAACGCCGCGGGTTCGGCGAGGAACCGGTCGCGGTTCGCCGCGCTGGCGAAGGCGAACGTGGCGCCGTTGTGCTCGGCCGTGATTGATGTCCGGCCGGGTACGGCCTCGGGCTGCATTGCGCCCGCGGGTGCCTGGTCGAGGTCGAAATAGGCCACGACGTCGTGGCCCGAGGCGGCGAAGCCGCTGTCGTCGACGTACTGTTCGCCCGCCTGGGCCGCGGCGGCGACGACCAGCGCCACGCCGGCGACGACCAGCGCCACGCCGGCGAGGATCGGGGTTCGAGGCATATCGGTCTCCTGCGTTCGAGTCGAGCCGGCCGAACCCTAGACGCGACCGCGATCACGCGCCGATCACCTCCCGGTGCGATCCGGGGCGCGGCTGCAGGGCCACGAGGAGGCGAAGCACTCGGGAAGCTCGGCTGCTGGCGGCCCGATCAACAAAGGCGCGGACCGCGGGCGGACGCGCGATCACCCTCCGGCGGGCCCGTCCGCAAGCGTCACCAGGGCGTGGCGCTTGCGCCCGGCGCTGAGCTTGACCGGCGAGGTCAGGGCGCCCCGGTCGAGTGTCAGCCCGGCATCGGCGAGCGGCGCGTCGTCGAGGCGTGCCCCGCCCTCGGCGATGAGCCGCTTGGCTTCCTTCCCCGAGCGGGCGAGGCCGGCGCGGACGATGAGCTGCACGACCGAGATGCCGTCCCCCACCTCCGCCGCGGAGAGGGCGAGCGTCGGCAGGTCCTCGCCCACGCCGCCCCGTTCGAACACCTCGCGCGCCGTCGCCTCGGCGGCGGCCGCCGCCTCGGGACCGCGGCAGAGGCCTGTGACCTCGTTGGCGAGGACGACCTTGGCCGCGTTGATCTCCTGCCCCCCGAGGGCGCCGAGGCGGTCGCATTCGCCGACCGGCAGCTCGGTGAACATCTTGAGGAACCTGGTCACGTCGGCGTCGGGGACGTTCCGCCACCACTGCCAGAACTCCCACGACGACATCATGTCCTCGTTGAGCCAGACCGCGCCCTCGGCGGTCTTGCCCATCTTCTTGCCGTCGGCGCGGGTGACGAGCGGCGTCGTCAGGCCGAACGCCTCGGCCCCCTCCACCCGGCGGATCAGGTCGGTGCCCGACACGATGTTCCCCCACTGGTCCGAGCCGCCCATCTGCAGGATGCAACCGTGCCGGCGGTAGAGCTCGAGGAAGTCGTAGGACTGGAGCAGCATGTAGTTGAATTCGATGAACGACAGCGCCTGCTCGCGGTCGAGGCGGGCGCGCACGCTCTCGAACCCGAGCATGCGGTTGATCGTGAAGTGCCGCCCGATGTCGCGCAGGAACTCGATGTAACGCAGCTCGTCGAGCCACTCGGCATTGTTCGGGCGGAGCGCGTCGGTGGGTCCCTCGCCATAGTCGAGGTAGCGGTCGAAGACGCGCAGGATGCCGGCGGCGTTGGCCTCGATCCGGTCGACCGGCAGGATGCGCCGCGTCTCGTCGCGGCCCGACGGATCCCCGACCTTGGTCGTGCCGCCGCCCATCAGCGTGATCGGACGGTGTCCGGTCTTCTGCAGCCATCTGAGCGACATGATCTGGACGAGGTGCCCGATGTGCAGCGAGGCGGCCGTCAGGTCGTAGCCGATGTAGCCCGTGGCGCCGCCCTTCGCGAGCGCCGCGTCGAGCCCCTCGATGTCGGTGCAGTCCGACAGAAAGCCGCGCTCGCGCATGACGTGCAGGAACTCGGATTTCGGGTGGTAGGTCATGCGCCGTGGGTCCAGTGTCGCGAGGAGGGTTCTCTACACGCAGGCGGGGGGCAGGGAAAGGGATGGCGCTGCGGGTCCTGGGCGCGATGTCGGGCACCTCGCTCGACGGGGTCGACGCCGCCGTCGTCGAGACCGACGGGGTGGTGGTCCATGGCTTCGGACCGACGGCCTACCGCCCCTACACCGGGGCCGAGCGGCAAACGCTGCGAGACGCCCTCGGCCACTGGGAGGGACCCACGGTCGAGGCGGCGACGCGGGTCGTCACCGACGCGCACGCCGAACTGCTCGGGGGGTTCGACGCGCTCGACCTCGTCGGCTTCCACGGGCAGACGCTGGCGCATGCGCCGCGGGACCGCGGCACGCTGCAGGCCGGCGACGGCGCGGATCTGGCGCGGACGCTCGAGGTGCCCGTGGCCTGGGACTTCCGCAGCGCCGACGTCGCGGCGGGAGGCGAGGGGGCGCCGCTCGCGCCGCTCTTCCACCATACCGCGGCACGTTGGGCGGGCCTTTCGGGACCGGGTGTTGTCCTGAACCTCGGTGGCGTCGGCAACCTGACGTGGCTCGATGCGGATGCCGAGCCCGAGGCTCCGGGCGCGCTTCTCGCCTTCGACACCGGACCCGCGAACGCGCCCCTCGACGACCTCGTGGCGACGCGCACCGGGGCCGGACGGGACGAGGGCGGCGCGCTGGCCTCCGCCGGGCGGGCGGACGAACGCATCGTCGCGCGGTTCCGGGAAAGCCCCTATCTCACGGGACCGCCACCCAAGTCCCTCGACCGGGGGGATTTTTCCTGGCTCGCCGCGGCGGTCGCGGATCTCGCGACCGAGGACGCGGCGGCGACGCTCGTCGCCGTCTGCGCCGCCGGGGTGGCGGCGGGCCTCGCGCTCTGCCCCGCCCGGCCGAAGCGCGTGCTCGTGACCGGGGGCGGACGCCACAACGCTGCCATGATGGACGCGCTCGGCGCCGCGGCGGACGCCGTTTTCGTGCCGATCGAGGCCGTGTCCCTCGACGGCGACATGCTCGAGGCGCAGGCCTTCGCATTTCTCGCCGCCCGCGTCCTTCACGGTCTGCCGCTGACGCTGCCCGGGACGACGGGAGTCGCAGGACCCCTGCCGGGGGGGCGCCTCACGTATCCGTGATCGCGCGAGGCGGCTCGGGCAACGCGGAGCGTGGAACACGAAGCGTCGATTTTCGTTTGCTGATCAACCTGAACGCAAAGGAGGACACCCATGCCCCGCATGATGACCGCACTTGGCGCACTTGCCATCGCCGCCACCCCCGCTCTCGCGCAGGAGATGGACAGCGACGCCGACCTGATCCGCAGCCGCGACATCACCGGTGGCCCGGTCTACACGACCAACGAGGCCATGGACGAGATGTCGTGGACCGACGCGACCTATGACGAGGTCGGCACCGACTGGAACCAGATCGGCGAGATCGAGGACATCGTGCTGAACACCTCGGGCGAGATGGTCGGCATCGTGGCCGAGGTCGGCGGCTTTCTCGATCTGGGCGACAAGCACGTGATGCTCGAGGTCGACAGCGTCAAGCTCGTGCCCGTCGACGACACCCAGTACTCGTTCGTGACGAACTTCAGCGAGGAGCAGCTGGAGGAGATGGAAGGCGTGGACGAGGGCTTCTGGAACTGAGCCTCGCTTTGACGAAATGACCTTCGGGGCGCCCCCTCGGGCGCCCCGCTTCGTTTCGGCGGCCGGCGACCGGCGGCCGGGCGGATACGTGGTTTGCGGATCGGGCGCCGCCGCGCCTAGGATGCCCGGCAGCGACGCCCGGGGGGACGGCATGGAAACCATCCGCAACGAGCCATCGCCGGACGCGGCGCGCGCGCGCGATCCCGCGGACAGGGGTCCCTGCATAATCTGCGTCGCGATCACCGGGTCGGTGCCGGCGAAGAGCGACAATCCGGCCGTCCCCGTCACCATCCAGGAACAGATCGAGTCGACCCATGCGGCCTTCGAAGCAGGCGCCGCCATCGCCCATTGCCACGTGCGCACCGATACCGGCACGCCGACGTCGGACCCCGAGCGGTTCGCGCGCCTGCTCGAGGGACTGCGAACGCACTGCCCGGGCATGATCGTCCAGTTCTCGACCGGCGGCCGCTCGGGCGCGGGGCGCGAGCGGGGCAGCATGCTCCCGCTCCGCCCCGACATGGCGTCGCTCAGCGTCGGGTCGAACAACTTCCCCACGCGCGTCTACGAGAACCCGCCCGATCTCGTCGACTGGCTCGCCGCCGAGATGCGCTCTCATGACGTCAAGCCCGAGATCGAGGCCTTCGATCTCAGCCACATCTTCAAGGCGGCCGAGATGAACGCGGACGGCCGCATCCCGGGGCGCCTCTACGTGCAGTTCGTCATGGGCGTGCGGAACGCGATGCCGGCCGACCGGGAGGTGTTCGACTTCTACGTGCGAACGTTGAGGCGCCTGGCCCCCGATGCCGATTGGTGCGGCGCCGGCATCGGCCGCCACCAGATCGAGGTGAACGAATGGTGCATCGCCGCCGGGGGACACACCCGCACGGGCCTGGAAGACAATGTGCGTCTGGACCGGACGACGCTGGCCCCGTCGAACGCGGCTCTGGTCCGGCGGGCCGCGGATCTCTGCGCGCGCTACGATCGCCCCGTGGCGACGCCTGCCGAGGCGCGCGCCATCCTCGGCCTCGATCCGACGTGAGGTTCCGGTGCGCCTGCTGTCAGCGCGCCCGCGGCGGGCACGCGACCTCCGCCCCGCGGCCGTGCCTTGCCGACTGACGCCGGCGCCCGGGCGGCTGCGGCAGGCACTGCGGCAGGCACTGCGGCAGGGACGGCCACAGGGACGGCGATGACCGGTCCGCCGCGGTCGGCCGCGGCGCAGGCGGTCGAGGGGGGGCGCGACCTGCGGCTCGATTTCTTCCGCGGGCTCGCCATGTTCATCATCCTCGTCGCCCACACCCCCGGCAACTGGCTGGCGTTGTGGATCCCGGCGCGGTTCGGGTTCTCCGATGCCACCGAGATCTTCGTCTTCTGCTCGGGCATGGCATCGGCCATCGCCTTCGGACGGACCTACGACCGGCGGCCCTGGACGACCGGGACGGCCCGCGTCGCCTACCGCGTCTGGCAGGTCTACTGGGCGCATGTCGGCATGTTCCTCGTCATCGCCGCGATGATGGCCGCGCTCGACGCGAGCGGCGCCTTCGGGCGAAGCTATGTCAATCAGCTCAACCTCGGCCCCTTCTTCGCCGAGCCGGCGGCCGGCCTCGTGGGGCTCCTGACGCTCAGCTACGTGCCGAACTACTTCGACATCCTGCCCATGTACCTCGCCATCCTCGCGATGATGCCCGTCGTCATCGTCGTGGGCGACCGCTCGCGGCCGGCGCTGGCGGTGCTGCTCGCCGGCCTCTGGCTCGCGGCGAACCTGCAACTCCTGCAGTTTCCGGCCGACCCCTGGTCGGATCGCAAGTGGTTCTTCAACCCGTTCGGCTGGCAGCTCGTCTTCTTCACGGGCTTCGCCCTGATGCGCGGCTGGCTGCCGGCGCCCCCGGTCTCGCGGCGCCTCGCGCTTCTGGCCGGGGCCATCGTCGTCCTGTCCATCCCGTTCGCGTGGTTCCGTGTGCTGAACGCGGTGCCGGCGTTCGCCGAGGCGCGCGACGCGATCCGCATCCTGATCTGGAAGACGGATTTCGGGCTCCTGCGCTACATCCATTTCCTGGCGCTCGCCTATCTCGCCTGGGCGGCGGCCGGGGACCGCGGCGCGCGCCTCGTCGCGTCCGGACCCGGCCTCGGCCCGGCCGCGTGGAACCGGGTGCTCGCGATGATCCGGAAGGTCGGGCAGCAGTCGCTGATCGTCTTCGTCTTCAGCATGGGGGCGGGGCGTCTCCTCGGCGTCGGGCTCGACGTCGCCGGGCGGACCCTCGTGACGATGACGCTCGCGAACCTCGCCGGGTTCGCCTCCCTCGTCGCGGTCGCCCACCTTGGGGCCTGGGTGAAGTCGGAGCCCTGGCGCGACAGGCCCGCCTGAGGCCCGGTCCGCCGACGCTGCCCCGCGGGGTCAGCGTGTCCCGGGGCCCGGCACGGTGGGCAGACCGCGCGCAATCCACCCGGGCCCCGCCGCCGACCCGAGCATGCCCTCGGGAACGTCGAGCACCCCGGCGACGCCCGTCCGCACGAGCCGGGCGGCAAGCCGGCGCGAGCGCACGCCGTGAGCGCAGATCAATGCGACGGGGCGGTTCGGGGCTCCCGACCGCACCGCCGCAAGCGCCGCCACGAAATCGCGCCGGCGCATGTCG
>CAYMRW010000052.1:0-10716 GCA_964392825.1 uncultured Rhodobacterales bacterium | reverse complement strand
GGACCGGCTGCTCGACGTGCAGGACCTCGCCCGGCCCGGTTCGGTGATGGCGACGCTGCGGCCGCTCTATCCCGGGACGACCGATGCGATCCCGCGCGGATCGAGTTGCATCGTGAACGCCTACAGCGACCACCACGCTGAGATCGCGTCGGGCGAGCTCTCAGGGGCCCAGTCGGCATATTTCCACGTCGTGGACACGGTCGGCATTGTGCGCGCGTTCCTCCTGCGGATCGAGGCGCTCCTGATGCCGGTCACGATGCTGGTCCTCGGCGGCCACTGAGCCACCGAGGCCGCCCTCGGCTATTCCGCCGCCTTGTCCGCGGCGGCGGCTTCCGCCTCGATCTCGGCGGCGCGCCTCTCGACGAGGTCGACGATATGGTCGACCATCTCGTCGTTCGACATCCGGTGGCTCTGGCGGCCGGCGAGGTAGACCATGCCGTTGCCGGCACCGCCGCCGGTGAAACCCACGTCGGTCATCAGCGCCTCGCCCGGCCCGTTGACAACGCAGCCGATGATCGACAGCGACATCGGCGTCTTGATGTGATCGAGCCGCTTTTCCAGCACCTCGACCGTGCGGATGACGTCGAAGCCCTGCCGGGCGCAGGATGGGCACGAGATCACGTTGACCCCGCGGTGGCGGAGCCCCAGGGCCTTGAGGATCTCGAAGCCCACCCGCACCTCCTCGACCGGATCGGCCGAGAGGCTCACGCGGAGCGTGTCGCCGATCCCCATCCACAGCAGGTTGCCGAGGCCGATCGCCGATTTGATCGTGCCCGTCATCAGCCCGCCCGCCTCGGTGATGCCGAGGTGCAGCGGCGCGTCGGTCGCCTCGGCGATGCCCTGGTAGGCCGCCGCGGCGAGGAACACGTCGGACGCCTTCACCGAGATCTTGAACTCGCGGAAGTCGTTGTCCTCGAGGATGCGGATGTGGTCGAGGGCGCTTTCCACCATCGCCTCGGGGCAGGGCTCGCCGTACTTCTCGAGCAGGTCCTTCTCGAGGCTGCCGGCGTTCACGCCGATACGCATTGAGCAGCCGTGATCGCGCGCGGCGGCGATGACCTCGCGCACACGCGCCTCGCTGCCGATGTTGCCTGGATTGATGCGCAGGCAGGCGGCGCCGGCCTCGGCCGACTCGATGGCGCGCCGGTAGTGAAAGTGGATGTCGGCGACGATCGGCACCGGGCTCTCGGCGACGATCTCGCGCAGCGCCCGGCTCGACGCCTCGTCGGGGACCGAGACGCGGACGATGTCGGCCCCGGCCTCGGCCGCGGCCTGCACCTGCGCGACGGTCGCCGCGACATCGGTCGTCAGCGTGTTGGTCATGGTCTGGACGCTGATCGGCGCGTCGCCGCCGACGAGCACCGACCCGACCCGGATCTGGCGCGAGGTCCGCCGGTAGATGTTCCGCCACGGGCGGACGTGATTCAACGACATGAGGTTCGTCCCGCTCTCGGCTCGACGCGGAACATAGGCGAGCCCCCGGCCTCTGGCAACGCGGGGCATGAACGGGGTCACTCCGCCGCGGGCAGCGCCTCGGCGTAGAACTGGGCGAGGTCGCTGTCGGCGTCCATGTCGGCGACCTCGAAGGCCGCGGTCACGTCGCCGACCGAGAGCTTTATGTCCTTGACCACCGAGGGTCCGTCGCCGGCCGGTCCGTAGGCGCGATCGCCGATGGCGAAGTAGAGCGACCCGGCGTTGCCGGCGCGGAGGGTCGCCACGCCTTCGGTCTCGGGAACCTCCCACGTCTCGTTCGCGTCGAGGATCTTCTCGAAGATCACCGTCCCGTCGGCGGCGCGGACCCGGACCCAGGTCGGCCGGACGGCGACGAGTGCGACAGACGTCGCGTCCGCCACCTCGGTCACGACCGGCGTCGGGACCTGCAGCGCCTCGGCGAGCGCGGTGTCGAGGGGCGACGTCGGCACGGCCAGCGGTCCGCCTTCCGGGATCGCCGCGGCGGACCTCCACTCGTCGCCCGGCAGGGGCGCCAGCGCGCCGATCGAGCCCGGGTCGAGCGTCGCGATTGGCCCGTCGCGGGCGACCATCACCGGCATGTCGAGCGCCTTCGGCCGGTAGAGGCGGTCGAGCGCATCGGCCGTCGCGGTGCTCGTCGGTACATCGGCCGCGTTCTCCCCGTCCTGCGGCGTGGACCGGTTCAGCGGGTCGAGCTCGGCTATGATCTCGGGCGCCTGATCCACGGGGACGAAGCGCACCTTCTGCACCTCCTGCAGGACCGCCCAGCCGCCGTAGCCGATGCCGCCGATCAGCGCGCAGAGCACTGCCACCGAAGCGATCGCGCGCGGGTCAACGCCGGTGAAGAGCGGACGCTCGGCAGGCAGGTATGCGGGACGCACGCCGCCGAACGGCTCGCCCTTGGCCGGCTTCGGGCCGGCGGCACCCTTCGCCGACGCGGATACCGACGCGCTGAAGTTTGCCGACGGCGCCGGCAATCCGGCCTCGCGCCGGAACGCCTCGTAGGCCCAATCGGGATCGAGGCCGAGAAAGCGCGCGTAGGAGCGGACGTATCCGGCGATGAACCCCGTCGTGGCGAAGGCCGAAGGATCGGCGTTCTCGATCGCGGCAATGTAGGACGCCTTGATCTTCAGCTCGCGCTGGATGTCCAGCAGCGACTTGCCCAGCGTCGCCCGTTCGCCGCGCATGACGTCGCCGAGCCGGAGCTCGTAGTCGTCGAAGCCGCGCGGTCGAGCGGCGGTCTTGTCGGACGTCTCGGGACGTCTGGGCATGCGCATCCTGACCTCGATTGCATCATCGTTATCGCATCGCGCGATTCATGTCGCTAGAGCATATTTCGCATTCGTTAACGGGGTGCTTCCACAACAACGTGTGGATCCGGTCCCGATTGGCGGAGATACGGACATGTCCCCCCAGGGTCGAGACGGCGACCGACCGGCACCGCGAAGGGTCGGTTCAGGCCGCTGTGTGCGCGGCCCGCTCGAGTGCGGCGGCGATCATGCCCGGCACTTCGGGACGCAGGCCGAGAGGGGGCAGGATCGGCCCGGGGAACGCGGCTGCGCCGAGCGCCTCCGGGAGGTCGTCGTTCACGTGCCCGTTGGCGGCCGCGAAGAACGGCAGGCAGAGTGCCGGGGCGTCGACCCGTCCGGCGTGGGCGAGATAGGGCGCCTCGTCGACGAATCCGCAGGAGACCGCGCGGAAGCGGCCGGCCGCAGCCACGCGATCGGCCGTCCGCCGTGCTGCGGCGGCCGGGCGCGGATCGGACGGGGAGCCGTGCGCCGCGAGGAGGAGATGCGTCCGCTCCGGCGCGACACCCGCCGCGGCCGCCCCTTCGAGCGCCGCCGAAAGCGCAAGATCCGCGATCGCGGGGTCGAGGCCGAAGGGCGCCAGGAGCCGGACGGGACCGTCCCACGCGGCAGCGATGCGGCGCGGCAGATGCGTCGCGACGAACCATCCGTCCGCCATGAACAGCGGAAAGACGTCGACCGGGCCCGGCGCCAGCGAGGCCAGCGCGCGCGCAAGCGTACCGTCGCCTGCAAGCGTCGCGCTCGCCACGCGGTGTTGCGGCAGACGCCCGGCGACCTCCGCCGCCAGTGCGGCGAGGTCCGCTTCGGGCCGTGCCGGGGCGGACGGCTGGCCATGGGTGACGATGAGGGCGGCATGGCGCTGCATCATGATCCGCGAGATAGTGGTCGTGGCTGCGGCGGCCATCCGGTCGCGCGCGGAAGCGCTCGTGGCGGGCCGGTGGCGGGAACCGGGGCGCCGGGCGCCGAATGGTCCCTGTGTCAGGCATCTGCCTGCCCGCGCGGAAGGAAGGCGACATGCTGCTTCAGGGAGACCGCGCGACGGCGATGGGATCGAGCCTTCTCTCCGGTCTGCCCGTGGACGCGCGCGACGCGCTTCTCGACGCGGCCGGGCTTCGGGCCTTCGATCGGGGGACGACCGTCTTTCTTCAGGGCGAGCCGGCCAGTCTGATCTACGTCGTCCTCGAAGGCTGGGTAAAGCTCTACCGCATCTCGCCGAACGGGGCTGAGGTCGTCGTCAACTGCTTCACCTCGGGCCAGAGCTTCGCCGAGGCGGCCGCACTGCTCGGCGGCGCCTACCCCGTCAACGCCGAGGCGGTCACCGATTGCCGCCTCGCGACGGTTCCGGGCAACGTCCTCACCAACCTGATGCTCGAGCGGCCCGAGATCTCGGTCTCGATCCTCGCCACGATGTACGCGCACTTCCACGACCTCGTCGGGCAGATCGAGAGCCTCAAGGCCCGTTCGGGCGCGCAGCGGGTCGCCGCCTTCCTTCTGCACCTCTGCCCCCGGCAGTCGGGACCGGCGGCGGTCACGCTCCCCTACGACAAATCCCTGATCGCCGGACGCCTGGGGATGAAGCCCGAGAGCCTTTCGCGAGCCTTCGCGCGCCTCCACGAACTCGGTGTCGCGGTCCGGCAGAACCAGGCCACGATCGCGGATGTCGAGCGCCTGCGGACCTATGTCGAGGCGGACCCCGCAGGCGCGTGGAACGGCGCGCGCTAGCGCGCTTGGCCGGACGCGACGGATTGCCCCGAAGTCACGGAAAGTGCCTCTCGCGTACTTGACTTTGGTCAAGCGCAAAATCGTCGCGGGCACCTACTCATGGGGGAAATCGCGAGAACGAGGTTCTGATGAGCCACGAGACCGAGGCGACGGCCGCGCCCGCCCACAAGAAGCGCTACGAGACGCTGGCCTTCCTGTTCCTGGCCTTCGTCCTCTTCCCGGTCCTCGCCATCGGGATCGTCGGGGGCTTCGGGTTCGTCGTCTGGATGCAGCACCTGCTGTTCGGGCCGCCGGGCACATGATGTCGTCGGCCACGCGGCGGCAGGCGCTGTTCGGCCGGGGCGCCGTCACGGGACCCATGCCGTGGACGGATGCCGAGCGGCTGCGGACGCTTTGCACCGGATGCGGCGCCTGCGCCGACGCGTGCCCGGAAGGGATTGTCATTTCCGGCCGCGGGGGCGTTCCGGCGCTTGCGTTCACGTCGCCCTGCACCTTCTGCGGCGCCTGCGCGGCGGCCTGCGGGGAGAGCGTGTTCGAGCCCGAGCGCGATCCGCCATGGAGCGCCAAAGCTTCCATCGGTCCGTCCTGCCTCGAGATTTCCGGCGTGTCGTGCCGGGCCTGCGAGGACGCCTGCGACGCGGCCGCGCTGCGCGCACGTCCGATGCTCGGCGGACGCGCGCGCATCGTCGTCGACGCCGAGGCCTGCACGGGCTGCGGCGCGTGCGTCTCGGTCTGTCCCACCGGCGCCGTCGAGATCGTCGAGCATGCCTGAGCATCACCTGTCGAGCCTCGTCGTCCATGCCCGCCCCGAGCGGCTGGCCGAGGTCGAGACCGCACTCGTCGCCGAGGGCTGCGAGATTCACGGCGTCAATCCCGCGGGCAAGCTCGTCGTCGTGCTCGAGACTGACGGCTCGGGCGCCCTCAGCGACACCATTACCCGCATCCAGCTTCTGCCGGGCGTCCTGGCCGCGACGCTCGTGTTCCACCATTGCGACCCGCAAGCCGAGGAGGTCTGAGCCATGAGCATGACGAGACGCGAGGCGCTGAAGGCTAAGGCCGTCGCCGCCGCCAGCGCGGCCGCGGGCCTGCCGGCCTCGGCCCAGATCGTCACCGACCGCGACGAGACCGAGATGACCTGGTCGAAGGCGCCGTGCCGGTTCTGCGGCACCGGCTGCTCGGTCATGGTCGCGACCAAGCAGGGCCGCGTCGTGGCCACCCACGGCGACGCCAAGTCTGAGGTCAACCGCGGCCTCAACTGCGTCAAGGGCTACTTTCTCAGCAAGATCATGTACGGCGGCGACCGCTTGACCCAGCCGCTCCTGCGCAAGCGCGACGGGGCCTTCCACAAGGACGGCGAGTTCGAGCCGGTGACCTGGGACGAGGCCTTCGACGTCATGGCCGAGAAGTTCAAGGCGACGCTGGCGGCGAAGGGGCCCGACGCGCTCGGCATGTTCGGCTCCGGCCAGTGGACGGTGTGGGAGGGTTACGCCGCCGCCAAGCTGATGAAGGCGGGCTTCCGCACCAACAACATCGACCCCAACGCCCGGCACTGCATGGCGTCGGCCGTCGCGGGCTTCATCCGCACCTTCGGCATCGACGAGCCGATGGGCTGTTACGACGACATCGAGCATGCCGACGCGTTCGTCCTCTGGGGCGCCAACATGGCCGAGATGCACCCGATCCTCTGGACCCGGGTGACCGACCGCCGGCTCTCTGCGCCGCACACCCGTGTCGCGGTTCTCTCGACGTTCCAGCACAGGTGTTTCGACCTCGCCGATCTCGGCATGGTGTTCACGCCGCAGACCGATCTCGCGATCCTGAACTCGATCGCGCGGCACATCATTCAGACCGGGCGCGTCAACGAGGACTTCGTCGGCCGGCACGTCACCTTCAAGCGCGGGCGCACCGACATCGGCTACGGCCTGCGCCCCGACCATCCGCTCGAGATGGCGGCGGCGAACGCGGCCGAGGCCAACATGGCCGACGAGATGACGCTCGAGGCCTACGAGGCCTTCGTCGACGGCTATGATTTCGCGTCGGTGAGCGAGCTCTCGGGCGTGCCGGTGCGCCAGCTCGAGGAGCTGGCCGACATCTACGCCGACCCCGGCACCAAGGTCATGTCGCTCTGGACGATGGGCTTCAACCAGCACACCCGCGGCGTCTGGTGCAACAACCTCGTCTATAACCTGCACCTGCTCACGGGGAAGATCTCCGAGCCCGGCAACAGCCCGTTCTCGCTCACCGGGCAGCCCTCCGCCTGCGGCACCGCGCGCGAGGTCGGCACCTTCGCGCACCGCCTGCCCGCGGACCTGGTCGTCACCGATCCCGACCACCGGGCCACGGCCGAGGACATCTGGAAGCTGCCGGCGGGGACCATTCCCGAGAAGGTCGGCGCCCACGCCGTTCTGCAGAACCGCATGCTGAAGGACGGCCTGATCAACGCCTACTGGATCCAGGTCAACAACAACCTCCAGGCCGCGCCCAACATGATGGAGGAAACCTGGCCCGGCTACCGCAATCCGGAGAACTTCATCGTCGTCTCCGAGGCCTACCCCACCGTGACGGCGATGGCCGCCGACCTGATCCTGCCCGCGGCGATGTGGGTCGAGAAAGAGGGGGCGTTCGGCAACGCCGAGCGGCGGACGCAGTTCTGGCAAGAGCTGGTGCCGGCACCGGGCGAGGCGCGGTCCGACCTCTGGCAGGTCATGGAGTTCTCCAAGCGGTTCACCACCGACGAGGTCTGGCCCGAGGATCTGCTCGCCTCGGCGCCCGAGTACCGGGGCCGCACGCTCTACGACGTGCTCTTCGCCAACGGCCAAGTCGACGCCTTTCCGCTGGATCAGACCAGCCCCGACTACGGCAATCACGAGTCGCGGCATTTCGGCTACTACGTGCAGAAGGGCCTGTTCGAGGAGTACGCCCGTTTCGGCCGCGACCACGGCCACGATCTCGCGGACTTCGATACCTACCACCAGGTGCGCGGGCTGCGCTGGCCGGTGGTCGACGGGCAGGAGACGCTCTGGCGCTACAAGGAGGGGTCGGACCCCTACGTGACCGCCGGTTCCGGCTGGGAGTTCTACGGCAAGCCCGACGGGCGCGCCAACATCTTCGCCCTGCCCTACGAGCCGCCGGCCGAGGCGCCCGACGAGGACTTCCCGTTCTGGCTGGTCACCGGCCGGGTGCTCGAACACTGGCACTCGGGATCGATGACGCAACGGGTGCCCGAGCTGCACAAGGCCTACCCGAGCGCCCTCGTCTACATGCACCCCGAGGATGCGGCCGAGCACGGCCTGCACCGCGGCAGCGCCGTGCGGCTGTCCTCGCGGCGCGGCGAGATGATCACGCGGGTCGAGACGCGGGGGCGCAACCGGGTGCCGCGCGGCCTGATCTTCGTACCTTGGTTCGACGCGACGCAGCTCATCAACAAGCTGACGCTCGACGCCACCGATCCGATCTCCAAGCAGACCGACTTCAAGAAGTGCGCCTGCAAGGTGGAGCTGGCCTGATGCGTATTCCGATCGTTGCCGTTCTCGCCAGCCTGGTCGCGGGCGTCGCCATCGCGCAGGGCGTCTCCTCCATCAGGCAGGTCCCGCCGACCGAGTCCGCCGACCCGCCGCTCATGCGCGAGGCGGAGGACACGGATCTGCGCGAGGCCCGGAACTACCCCGAGCAGCCGCCGCTCATCCCGCATGCGATCGAGGGCTACGAGGTCACGGCGAACTTCAACAAGTGCCTGACCTGCCATGCCCGCGCGGCGACGGGGCGGAGCCAGGCGCCGATGGTGTCGGTCACGCACTTCATGGACCGCGAGAACCAGGTCCTCGCCCAGGTGTCGCCGCGGCGGTACTTCTGCACCCAGTGCCACGTGCCGCAGCACCCCGACGCGCCGCTCGTCGAGAACACCTTCGTCGACATCGACACCCTGCTCCGGCAGGCGCAGGAGTAGGCCATGCTCAGCTTCGTCAAACGGATGTGGACGGCGATGCGGACGCCGTCGGTGCACTATTCGCTGGGCTTCCTGACCCTCGGCGGCTTTCTGTGCGGGATCATGTTCTGGGGCGGCTTCAACACCGCGCTCGAGGCGACCAACACCGAGACGTTCTGCACCGGCTGCCACGAGATGCGCGACAACGTCTTCGCCGACCTGCAGACGACCGTGCACTTCGCGAACGGTTCGGGCGTCCGCGCCAAGTGCTCGGACTGCCACGTGCCGCACGACTGGACCGACAAGATCGCGCGCAAGATGGCGGCGTCCAAGGAGGTCTACGGCTGGCTGTTCGGCACCATCAACACGCCCGAGAAGTTCGAGGCGCACCGCCTCGAGATGGCGCAGCGCGAATGGGCGCGGTTCCGGGCGAACGACAGCCTCGAGTGCCGGAACTGCCACTCCTACGTGGCGATGGACTTCTCCAAGCAGAGCCCGCGCGCGGCCGACGCGCACGAACGGATCCTCGGCGCCGGCGAGGCCACGTGCATCGACTGCCACGCCGGCATCGCCCACCGCCTGCCCAAGGTCCCGGTGCAGGACGATGCCGCGGAGTCGGCCGCGCTCCTCCCCGCCGCCGATGCGGCCTCGCTCGCGGCTTATCTCGAGAACCGCGCCGCCGTCGATTGACCGCGCCGGCCGAGACGGCGGAGCGCTCCGTCGTTGCACGGGCGATCCGTCGAAGCGGCGTGGCGAAACCGTCCTAGCCCGGCGCGGCGACGGTCCAGCCGGCTCGTTCGAGCCCGGTGCGGACGGCGCGAGCGATGCGGATCGCCCCCGGACCGTCGCCGTGCACGCAGACCGTATCGATGCGGCAGGGAAGCGGCGCGGCGCCCGGCGGGAACAGAGCCTGCGCCTCGACCATGCGCAGGACATGCGCCGCGGCGGCGTCCGGCTCTTCGATCATGGCGCCCGGCGTGCCGCGCGGCGCCAGCGTGCCCCGGGCGGTGTAGGCGCGGTCGCCGAAGACCTCGCAGATGACCTCGAGGCCGGCATCCGCGCCGGCTTTCGCGAGCTCGGACAGGACCGGCGCCATGAGCGCGAGGTCCCGGTCGAAACCGCGGACGGCCCGCGCCACCGTCTCGGCCAGGTCGACGTCCTCGCAGGCCATGTTGTTGAGCGCCCCGTGCGGCTTGACGTAGGCCATCCGCGCGCCGCGGACGCCGGCGATGCCCTGCAGCGCGCCCAACTGGTAGTGCAGCGCCGCGGTGAGCTCGGCGGCGCTCATCTGCATCCGGCGCCGGCCGAAGCCCGCGAGATCGGGAAACCCCGGATGCGCGCCGATCCGCACGGCGCGCTCTGCCGCCGCGGCGACCGTCGTCGCCATGACGACGGGATCTCCCGCGTGGAACCCGCAAGCGACGCTCGCCGACGTGACGATGCCGAGGAGCGCCGGGTCGTCGCCCATGCGCCAGGGGCCGAGTCCCTCGCCCATGTCGGCGTTGAGGTCGATCGCCTTCACCGGCCCGCTCGCCCGAACCCCGCAGATCCCCCACCGGGACCGGTGCCGTCGTCGCTGGCAGATGCGGGACCCGCGACGACGGCGTCGTTCGCCGCAGGCTTCGCGGCAGGCGTGGCGGCGACAGAAGGCCGGGTCATTGCGGGTTCCGCTCCAGATGGCCGGGGAAGTGGTCGGGGCGCGCGGTGTCGACCACACCGTCGACGAGATTGACGCCGTAGAGCCGGCGGGCGTCGAGCGCGGCAAACGCGTCCGCGGGATGCGCCTCGTCGGCAAGCCTTGCAAGTACCTCCGTCCGCTCGCGCAAGGCCGCCTCGGCCGCCGCCGGCTCGACCGCCGCGAACCGGATCGCGGTTCCCGGCGCCGCGCGCGCCAGCCGCGGCAGATCGGCCCCAATTACCGTGGCGATCTTGGGATAGCCGCCCACGGTCTGCGCGTCGGCGAGAAGCACGATGGGCCGCTCACTGCCCGGAACCTGGATGGCGCCCGGGACGACCGCGTCGGACACGATCTGCGCGAGGTCGGTGGCGCGATGCGGCAGCGCCGGGCCGTCGAGCCGCATGCCCATGCGGTCGGCCCGGTCCGTCACGGTGTAGGTCCGACCGAGAAACGTCTCGATCGACGCCATGTGGAAGTGGTCGTCCTGCGGACCGAGGACGACGCGGATCGGCCCGGCCGCCTCGGGCGGCGGCCCGGCGAGCACCCGCGGCTCCGCCGCGGGCGTCTCCCCGATCGGCAGCCGGTCGCCGGCCTGCAGCGCCTGCCCGTCGAGG
>CAYMRW010000051.1:0-10797 GCA_964392825.1 uncultured Rhodobacterales bacterium | reverse complement strand
CTCGAGAAGCGCCCGGGTCGCGGAGTGCCGCATCCGGTCGATCTGCTCGTTGATCTGGCTCTCCTTCTCGATGTAGGTGTCCGAGCGCGGCACATAAGCTTCGGGCTGGTAGTAGTCGTAATAGCTCACGAAATACTCGACCGCGTTCTCGGGGAAGAAGCCCTTGAACTCGCCGTACAGTTGGGCCGCGAGCGTCTTGTTCGGGGCAAGGATGATTGCCGGCCGCTGCGTCTCCTCGATGACCTTGGCCATCGTGTAGGTCTTGCCGGTGCCGGTGGCGCCGAGGAGAACCTGGTCGCGCTCGCCGCCCGTCACGCCGGCCGCGATTTCGGCGATCGCCGTCGGCTGGTCGCCCGCCGGCTGGAACTCGGTCTGCATGACGAAACGGCGACCCCCCTCGAGCTTGGGCTTGGTCAGCACGCCGGGGCGCGGTGTCAGGGCGTCGGTGTTGTTGTGCGGCATCGCGTCCGGTCCGTTCAGACCGCTAAGGTGCGATCCTTTCGCGCGACGACAAGCCCACCTCTGCCGAGAGGTGAAGTACCGATGGAAAACACAACCATGGAGGTGCAATACCCCTTGCGTCGGCTACAACCATAGGTAATGTGACTCGGGCAAGCAGCAGAGCGGCTGCCGGTCGAAGCGCATACCCACCCCACCCCTCGCTCCCTCGCGCATCGACCGGCAGTCCCTTTCCCCCCGGACCTTGATCTTCCACCCCGCTTTGACCTAGGTCGAAGGGTGCCGAAGGGCGTCAGCTGCGAGGTCGAGATGCGAGCCAGGATCTACCGGCCGGCGAGGACCGCGATGTCCTCGGGAACGGCGCAGACGCGGAACTGGGTTCTCGAATTCACGCGGGACACGCCCCGCGAGATCGATCCGCTGATGGGCTGGACGTCGTCGTCGGACACGCAGCAGCAGGTGCGCCTGAGGTTCCCCTCGAAGGAAGCGGCGCTCGAGTACGCCGAAGAGCATGGGATCGACGCGGTGGTCAACGAACCCAAGACCCGGCGTGCGAATGTTCGCGCTCGCGGCTATGGCGAGAACTTCGCCACCGATCGACGCGGCTCCTGGACGCACTGAAGCAAATCGTCCACCGCAGGGCGTCGACGGGCCGCGGCACCTGATCGCGGCAGCACGCGCGCTCCGCAGGGGATGCGCCTCGGCGAGGCAGCTTCGGATGGCCCGTCAGAGCCTGCCCCTTTCAATTCGGCTACTTCGCGGGCGTCGACGCCGGCGGACAGTCTTGGCCGCGCGGGGAGTTGCCCAAAGACGGTGGAATCGCTGCGGGTCGGCGCGGCCGCGCGGTACCGCCTATTGCGTCGCGCCATCGGCAGAGATGCAAAGGGGACGTTGCCATCCCAGGGTACCAGGGGGCGGTTCAGGGATTTGCCGTCATGGTGTCGTCGAGTGCGCGTCCTCCGGTCATGCCGCAAGGGCCGGCACTCAACGCTCGGTGGTCGCGGGTCAGCTTGCCCCGATGACGCCGCAGGCGACGCGGTCGCCCGAGTTGCCGGCGGGTTGCGAGACGTAGTCGTCGGCGCCCGCGTGGATGATGACGGCGGAACCGTCGCCGTCCATCATCATGTCCATCGTCAGGCTGGGGTTGAACGACTCCATGGCGAGCACACCGTCATTCTGTACGTGGGCGTTCGGCAGATCGCCCGGGTGCGGGCCGCCCTCGACCAGCACGCCATGCTGCGAATCTCCCGCAAGATGACCGCCGGCCGATGTGAAATCGTCGGCCGAGCAGTCGCCCGTTTCATGCACGTGCACGCCGTGGATGCCCTCCTCGATCCCGGTGGCCTGCACGACGACATACAACATGCCGCTTTCGGTCTCGTAGAAGCTGGCGCTGCCGACCTCATTACCGTCCCGGTCGGCCAGTCGCGCGACGGCGTTCGGGGTCATGGTCTCCTGCGCGCCGGCGGTACCGGCGGCCAGCGCGACGAGCGCCGCGATCGTTGTGTTGCGCATGTCGAAAATCCTCATCGTCATTCGCATGCACAACGGCGGCGCCGGCAAGGCCGTTCCCGGAAAACTGGACGCGGCGCACCGTTCGCGGCTATGCGTCCCGCCAGGCGGTCCCATAGCTCAACTGGACAGAGCAGCCGACTTCTAATCGGCAGGTTGAGGGTTCGAGTCCTTCTGGGACCGCCAGCGTTACAGAGGTGGAAACTCGCCCGGGTATCGCTTGGCCCAGCGCTGTTCGATGCACCCCCTGCGACGGCCCGCCCGGACGATGGCGTCGAGTTCGCCCTTGGCCAGCGAGAGTTGCGGGCTGACATCGGCGCCCGAGTACAGCATCAGGCCTGCGAACGGGACGACGATCCCCCACCCGACGGCCATGGCATCGTTGCGCGCCTTGAGACGCTGCGCCTCGGTAAGGAGATTCGCATGCGCCATGACCCTGTGGGTCTCGCCCAGCAGTTCGTGGCAGTCCATGTGGGCGTAGACCGCCGACGGCATGTACGCCGTCGGAACGCTTTCGGGGCCTCGGGCACATCCCGCAAGCACCAACGCGAAGAGCAGGGTGAAACGTATCGGCTTCATGCGACGATCCCGACCGTAGCACCGTGCTCGGCAGCGTTCGTCGCAGTAGCGCGGTCCGACTGACGCGGGCTCAACGCCGATTTCCCTCCGCGGACGCGCCGGGCTAAGCTCCTTGGCCTAGGGAGGCCGCATGACCCACATTCTCGCAATCGACCAGGGAACGACGTCGAGCCGCGCCATCGTCTTCGATGGCGACATGAAGATCGTGGCCTCGGCGCAGGAGGAGTTCGCGCAGCACTATCCGCGTTCGGGGTGGGTGGAGCACGACCCTGCGGACCTTTGGTCGACGGTCGCCGGCACCTGCCGCGAGGCGATCGAGCGCGCCGGCATCCGCGCGGGCGACATTGCCGGCATCGGCATCACCAACCAGCGCGAAACCACGGTGATCTGGGACCGCGAGACCGGGCAGCCCGTCCACAACGCCATCGTCTGGCAGGATCGCCGCACCGCCGACATGTGCAACGACCTGCGCGAGGCGGGTCACGAGCGGATGGTCACCGAACGTACGGGACTGATCCTCGACCCTTACTTCTCGGGCACCAAGGTCAGGTGGATCCTCGACCATGTCGACGGCGCGCGACAGAAGGCGGAGGCGGGCGAGCTCCTCTTCGGAACCGTCGACAGCTGGCTCATCTGGCGGCTGACCGGCGGCGCGGAGCACGTGACCGACGCCACCAACGCATCGCGGACGCTGCTCTACGACATTCGCGAAGGCCGCTGGAGCGAGGACGTCTGCGCGCTGCTGGGCGTGCCGACCGCCATGCTGCCCGAAGTCCGCGACTGCGCGGCCGATTTCGGCCAGGCGCGCGCCGACCTTTTCGGCCGCGAGATCCCGATCCTCGGCGTCGCCGGGGACCAGCAGGCGGCGACCCTGGGCCAGGCTTGCTTCGAGCCCGGGATGTTCAAGTCGACCTACGGCACGGGCTGCTTCGCGCTCCTCAACACCGGCGAGACCCCGGTCGAAAGCCGGAACCGCCTCCTCACCACCATCGCCTACCAGTTCGACGGCACCCCGACCTACGCGCTCGAAGGGTCGATCTTCGTCGCCGGCGCCGTCGTCCAGTGGCTGCGCGACGGCCTGAAGATCATCCGCGAGGCGGCCGAGACGCAGCCCCTGGCCGAGGGGGCTGACCAGAGCCAGAACGTGATCCTGGTGCCGGCCTTCGTCGGGCTCGGTGCGCCCTACTGGAAGCCGGAGGCGCGGGGTGCGATCTTCGGCCTCACGCGGAACTCGGGGCCTGCGGAGTTCGCCCGCGCGGCGCTTCAGAGCGTCGGCTACCAGACGCGCGATCTCCTGGAGGCGATGCGCGCGGACTGGCCTGGGGACGAGGACGAGGCCGGTGCCGTGCTGCGTGTCGACGGCGGCATGGCCGTGTCGGACTGGACGATGCAGCATCTCGCCGACATCATCGGCGCTCCTGTCGACCGGCCCGACGTGATCGAGACGACGGCGCTCGGCGCCGCTTGGCTCGCCGGCATGCGCGCCGGCGTCTTCCCCGACGCCGCCGGGTTCGCTAAGAGATGGCGGCTCGAGAAGCGGTTCGAGCCGGCCATCGAGGCGGAGGTCCGCGATGCCCGCTACGCCGCCTGGAAGCGGGCGGTCGAGGCGACGATGAGCCTCTAGCTCTCCTGCTTCCGCGCCACGTGGACCGGGGTCCGCGCCGCGAGGGAGGAGGGTGGATGCCCCTCCTGTCGGCGCTTCTCGGTGACGCGGGCGGACACGTAGGCGAAGGCGGCGACGAAGCCGAGGGTTCCGAAGGTCAGAAAGCCGATTGCAATGTCCATCGATTGTCTCCTCTGGTTTCACGGTGTCTGCGGTCAGCTACGCAGCCCCGGGTCGAGCGGATGACAATGCGCTTGCCGTAGCGGCAGGATGCGAACCCGCGCGGCGCCGGTTATCGGCGCCGTTGCAGGCACTTGATCGCCGCGTTGCGACGCGCTGCCGCGGCGGAAACGCGCGGGCGCCGTCGGCTCTCGCCGAGGTCAGCGCACGAGGAGCATCACCGCCGCGAAGTAGAGGCCGAGGCCGATCGGACCGCCTGCCCACGCCGCACCGATCGCGGCGGCGAAGAGGGCCGCGAGGGTCAAGGCGACGAGGCTTCGGCGGCGCGCCGAGGGTAGTGCTGCGATCCACGCCTCGGTCTCGCGAACTCGGCGCCGCCGGAACCCGGCGATGATCCCGACGGCGACCGCGTGCGCCAACCTCGCGACCGTCGAGCGCAGACCGGAACGCATGCCCTAGTCCGCGGCCCCGCCGCGGAAGGCGTTGCCGTGGCGCCAGTCGCATGGCGCCTCCTGCATCTCGAGGTGCAGGCGATCGCCGTGATAGGCATGCGCCTCCATCAGCGCGACGTCGGGCGCGATGCCGAGGCCCGGCGCAAGGGGCGGCACGATGAAACCGTCTTCCCACTCGATGGCGTCGCCGATCAGGGCGCCGTGAAAGCCGCCGCCGGTGCCGATGGTCTCGACCATGGACAGGTTCGGCAAGGTCGCGGCGAGGTGGACGTTTGCCGCCCATTCGATCGGTCCCGCGTAGAGATGCGGCGCGACCTCGACGTTCGCCGCCTCGGCCAGCGCCGCGATCTTCTTCGCCTCCCAGAGGCCGCCGCAGCGGCCCGTGGCGGGCTGCAGGATCGCCGCCGCGCCGGCGCGCAGGACCGCGGCGAACTCGGCCTTGGTGGTCAGCCGCTCCCCCGTGGCGACGGGGATCCCGACGGCCCGGGCGACCGCGGCCATCGCGGCGATGTCGTCGGGCGGCACCGGCTCCTCGAACCACAGCGGATTGAAGCGTTCGATCGCCTGCGCGAGCCGGATGGCGCCGCCGACGCTGAACTGCCCGTGCGTGCCGAAGAGGAGGTCGGCGCGGTCCCGCACGGTCTCGCGCACCGCCGCGCAAAAGGCGGCGGAACGGGTGATGTCGCTCATCGCCGGCATGTGCCCGCCGCGGATCGTGTAGGGACCGGCAGGGTCGAACTTCACGGCGGTGAACCCCTGCGCGACGGCGGCCGCCGCGCTCTCGGCCGCGAGCTCGGGCGCCGTCCAGAACGCCTCCGCATCGTGCCCTTCGAGGGGGTAGAGATAGGTGTAGCTGCGCAGGCGCCGGTTCACGAGGCCGCCGAGCAGTGCCCAGACCGGGCGCCCGCGCAGCTTGCCGAGAATGTCCCAGCAGGCGATCTCGAGCCCCGAGAAGGCGCCGATGATCGTGGGGTCGGGGCGGCCGGTGAAGCCGGAGGAATAGGCGCGGCGGAACATCAGTTCGACGTTCTCGGCGCTCTCGCCGGCCATGTGCCGGCGGAACACGTCCTCGACGACGGCCCGCGCGGCGGCCGGTCCGACGCCGGTGAGATAGCACTCGCCCCATCCCTCGGTGCCGTCCTCGGTCGTGACCCGCACGAGTGTCCACCAGCGCCCGCCCCAGCCGGGGGGCGGCGGCGCCACGCAGAAGACCTCGACCCCTTCGAGCCTCATGTCGACCCCCGGCCACGGGGCCGACGGGGTGCGGACCGCCCCCCGGCTGGGGCGACGCGGCCTTCGGACATGGTGCGGCATGACCGGGCGGACCGCGGCCCTTGCGTCCGGTGCCCCGGCCGCGGGCGGCCCGCCGAACGGACGCGGCTGTTCCGCGCCCCGTCGCGTGCCCCAAGGGCGTGCCGTCGGGTGCGGTTCCGCCGGTCGTTTTGCCCCGCGTGGCGGCAGAGCTCCCCCTCCCGCGCGCGGGGGTCCGGCTGATCTCGACGGAGCGCTGAACAGGCATCGGCTTGGCGCGGGCGCGGGCGACCGGAGACCAGACGGCGGTCCGAACGGCCGGCCGGGTCGCGTGCGGTGGCCGCGCGCCGAGCCGGGCGAGGGGACGCGGGCGAACCGCGATGTCCCGCCGTCTCTAAGCTCACCGGAGTAGAATGACGTTGCGGCGGGCCTGCCCGGTCCGGGTGTCGGCGATGGCCTCGTTGATGCGGTCGAGCGACCAGCGGCCCGAGATCAGCTCGTCGAGCTTCAGCCGGCCCTGACGGTAGAGGTCGACCATCCACGCCACGTCGCGCTCGGGCACGCAGTCGCCCATCAGCGAACCCGTCACGCTCTGCCCCAGGGCCGCCAGCACCACGGGCTCCCACGCCGCGGTCTGGCCCGAATGCGGCATGCCGACGGCGACGAGGCGGCCGCCGGAGCCGAGATAGCGCGTCGCCGTCTCGTAGGCTGCTATGGCGCCGACGGTGACGAGGACGACGTCGGCGCCGCGGCCGAGGGCGCGCCGGGCCGCCTTCCACGGCGCCTCGTCCGCGAGCACCGCGTCGGTCGCGCCGAACGCGAGCGCGCTCTCCAGCTTGGCGTCGGCGACGTCGACGGCGACGATCCGGCGCGCCCCGGCGATGCGGGCACCCTGGATCGCGTTGAGGCCGACGCCGCCCGCGCCCACGATCACGACGTCCTCGCCGGCGCGGAGACGGGCGGTGTTCACCACGGCGCCAACCCCGGTCAGGACGCCGCAGGCGAGGAGGCATGCCGCCTCGGCGGGGACGTCGGCCGGCACCCGCACGACCTGGCTTCGGTCGACGACGACGCGTTCGGCGAAGGCGGCGGTCGACAGGCCCTGGCCCATCGGCGCGCCTGCGGGCGTCGTCAGCGGGCCGTCACCCGCGCCCTTCGCCTCGCAGAGCACCGGACGGCCCGTGGCGCAGGCGCCGCAGGAACCGCAATGGCGGATCAGCGTGACGATGACGGGGTCGCCTGGCTCGATGTCGGCGACGCCCGGGCCGGCGGCGACGACGCGCCCCGCCGCCTCGTGCCCGAAGATCGAGGGCAGCGCCCCGCCCCAGCCGCCGTCGGCGAGCGAGATGTCCGAATGGCAGATGGCGACGGCGTTGATCGCCACCTCGACCTCGCGCCCCTGCGGGCTGCTCAGGGCCACCCGCTCGAGCGTGAGCGGCGCCCCGAAGCTGCGGCAGACGGCGGCCTCGATCAGTCGGGTGCTCCGGGCCTCGTTCATGCCGCCGCAAGATGCGACGGGTCGGCCGACGACGCCAGACCGATTTCGCGCGCCCCCCGGACGGGCCGGCAGGGCCGCCTGTCGTCCCGCCCCCCGACCTACCCGGACCGAAAGCAGGCGCCGAAGGCACGCGGCGGCCAAGCCGGCACCCCGTGCCGCGGTCGATCCGGGTGGCCCCGTCTGCCCGGCCCGCAGCACGTCGGGGTCTTGGCTCGCTGATTTCCGCGAGGCGCTCAGCCGCCGCGGCGGCGGAGGAGGTAGGTGTCCATGATCCAGCCGTGGCGGGCCCGCGCCGCCGCGCGCTCGGCGACGATGGGATCGCGCATACCGCCCAACGGACCCGAGATCAGGGTTTCCTCCGCCATGCCGAGATAGGCGCCCCACCAGATCGCGACGCCGGCGGGGTCGAGTGCGCGGAAGCTGCACGCGCCGTCGAGCATCACCGCGACGGTATCGGCGCCCGCCGGCCAGCCCGCGCGCAGGCGTCGGCCGGTGGTGACGAGGACCGGCGCGCCGAGCGCGTTCAGGGGGATGCGATGGGCCGCGGTCAGCGCCTGCAGCGCGGTGATGCCGGGGACGACGCGGACCCGAGGTGCCGGATCGAGCCGTGCCGCGATGCGCAGCGAACTGTCGTAGAGCGACGGATCTCCCCAGACGAGGAGGGCGGCGCGGGTCGCGTCCGGCGCCCGCTGCGCCAGCGCCTGCCGCCACGCCGCGGCGACAGCGTCGTGCCAAGCCTCGACGCCCGGGAGGTACTCCGCCCCGGGGTCGCGGACCGGCAGGTCGAACTCCACGACACGGTCGAGGTCTCCGAGGACGCGGTGGCAGATCTCGCGCCTCAGGTCGGCGAGGTCGGCCTTGTCCGCGCCCTTGCGCGGGATCAGCACGATTTCGGCGCCGCGAAGGGCCGCGACGCCCTGCAGGGTCAGATGATCGGGGTTGCCGGTGCCGATGCCGACGAGGGCGAGGTCGAGCATGGGGCGAGGCCGGCGTGCCGCGACGATCCCGGTCAAACCCGGGACCGTCGCGAAAGCATCATCTTAGCCGGGGTTATGGAGGCGGCGCGTGACCAGGCCCGAGTTCTCGAGCCGGCGCATGCCCTTGGCCGCGGCGAGGACCGCGAGGTCGGCGATGGGCTCGACGACGATGACGAGCATGTAGGCGGCACCGAAGCTGCCGATCGCGGCGAGGTTCGTCGCCCCGAAGCCCTGACCGTAGAGCGCCCAGAACGCGACCCAGGCGACGACGCCGCCCTGGTAGGCGACCGAAAGGCGCAGCACCTCGCCATAGCCGAGATCGACGTAGGCCTTCTCGCGCGAGATCGTCCGTTGGGCGACCGCGGCGATGAGGAACAGCGGCAGGACCAGCGTGGTCACGTTGACGAGGTACATCGGCAGGTCGCTCGGCGCGAACACCAGTCCCTGCACCAGAAGCCCCGCCGCCAGCCCGACCGCAGCGGGCCCGGCGCCGAGCAGCAGAAGCAGCGTCGTGCCGAGGATGAAGTGCACCTCGGATATGCCGACCGGGAAATGTGGCAGAACCTCGAAGAAGACGAAGACGAGGACCGTGGCGAGCGCGGCACGCAGGACGAACGACGGAACGGCATGCGTCTTCAGGTCGTCGACGATCAGCTTGAGCGACCCTGCGGCCGCCGCGGCCGCGGTACCGTAGGCAAGCGCCATCTTGGCGCCGTGGACGACCCCCGGTTCGATGTGCATCTTCGTGTCCTCCTTGCCGCCCCACCGGCGGCGGATGGTGCCGGCACGGGGCCGGCGGTTGCGGTCTGACGGCAGGTCTCCTGGCTCGCGGGTCGGCGCGGCCCCGATCCTTCCCGGCGCCGGGGCGCCAGTGGTTCGCTTCGGGCCCGCTCTCCACTCACAGTTGCGGGGGCAGCCGGGGCATCGCACCCCGTTCCCTTTTCAGCCCGCCCCTTTCGCGGCGGGACACCGTGCGGGCACAGGACCAGCCGCGGCGCCCCGGGTCAAGACGAGTCGGCACCGGCGAGGGGGCCGTAGAGGATCAGCGCCGGGCTGGTCCCGGCGCCGTCCCGCAGCCGCTCGGCAAGTCCCGCCACAGTGCCCTGCCAGAACGCGGCCTCGGACGTCGAGACGGCCTCGGCAAGAAGCGCCGGCGTCGCCGCCGGCAGGCCGCGGGCGAGGAGCGCGGCGGCGAGGGCGGGAAAAGTGCGTCGTCCCATGAACACCGCGGTGGTCGCTCCCGGATCGGCGAGAGCGTCAATGTCGATGTCCCGTGGCAACTCCCCGGCGACATCGTGTCCGGTCACGAACTGCACGCGCCGTGCGGTCAGCCGGCGCGTCAGCGGGATGCCGGCGGCGGCGGCGGCGGCGCAGACCGAAGGCACGCCGGGCACGATCTCGAATCCGATGCCCTCGGCCCCGAGGGCGACGATCTCCTCCTCGAGGCGCCCGAAGAGGCCGGGATCGCCCGACTTCAGCCGCACGACCCGGGCGCCGCCCCGGGCGTAGTCGACGAGAAGGCGGCTCACATGGTCCTGCCGTGGCGACGGCCGTCCGGCGCGCTTGCCGACGCCGACGAGGTCCGCGCCGGCGCGGGCGTGGTCGAGGATCGGCCCGGCGGCGAGGTCGTCGTAGAGGACCGCGTCGGCGCGGCGCAGCCGGTCGACGGCCTTGAGCGTCAGGAGCTCGGGGTCGCCGGGCCCGGCGCCGACGAAGCTGACGAAGCCCGTCACCCCTCCTCCGCCGCGATCAGGTGAAAGAAGGTGCCGGTGACGGCACCGCGCACCGATCCGGTCTCGGGCACCGGAGCGCCGTCCGCGTCGGCGACTGCGGCGAGCGGCCGGTCCGGCTGCTCGACGATGGTCGAGTAGTGGAACTCGTGGCCGCGGAGCGTAGCGCCGGCGGCATGCCCGGGGATCGCCGCGGCGAGCTCGGCGCGACGGTAGCCGAGATGCAGCTTGCGCGTCGCGTAGCTGGTGACGAGGCCCAGGAGACCGGCCATCTCGTGCCGCGTCCCCGCCTTGTCGATCAGCGCCGCGCCGAGCGCCATGTAGCCGCCGCACTCGCCGTGCACGGGGCGGGTCTCGGCGTGCCGCCGCAGCCCCTGGCGGAAGCCATCGGCGGCGGCGAGCCGCCCGGCGTGCAGCTCGGGGTAGCCGCCGGGCAGCCAGACGATGTCGGCGGTGGGGTCGGGCGGCATGTCGTCGAGGGGCGAGAACGCCAGGATCTCGGCCCCCGCCCGGCGCCAGCCCTCGATCAGATGCGGATAGGTGAACGAGAACGCGG
>CAYMRW010000050.1:0-10903 GCA_964392825.1 uncultured Rhodobacterales bacterium | reverse complement strand
TTGATGCGCTTCTCGCGCGCGTGCTCCTCCTCGACCTCGACGATGAACATGTGCTCCTGGTAGTTCGCCCAGTGGCCCGACGCCTCCCAGAGCTTGCGGTCGACGACCTGGGGGGTGTTCACCTCGACGTAGCCGCCCTCGGTCTGGCGGCGGCGCATGTAGTCCTGCAGCGTCGTGTAGATCTTCCAGCCGTTCGGATGCCAGAAGACCTGGCCCGGCGCCTCCTCCTGGAAGTGGAACAGCTCCATCTCGCGACCGAGCCGGCGGTGATCGCGCTTTTCCGCCTCCTCGAGGAAGGTCAGGTGATCCTTGAGCGCCTGGCGCGTCTTGAAGGCGACGCCGTAGATGCGCTGCAACTGCTGGCGCGCGCTGTCGCCGCGCCAGTAGGCGCCGGAGACGCGCATCAGCCTGAAGGCGTCGGCGGGCACCTGTCCGGTGTGCTGGAAGTGGGGGCCGCGGCAGAGGTCCTGCCAGGGCCCGTGCCAGTACATGCGGATCGGCTGGTCCCCGGGGATCGCGTCGATGAGCTCGACCTTGTAGGGCTCGCCGCGGCTTTCGTAGTGATGGATCGCGTCCACGCGGTCCCAGACCTCGGTGCGCACCGGATCGCGGGCGGCGATGATCTCGCGCATCCGGGTCTCGATGGCGCCCAGATCCTCGGGCGTGAAGGGCTCGGCGCGGTCGAAGTCGTAGTACCAGCCGTTCTCGATCACCGGGCCGATCGTGACCTTGACGTCGGGCCAGAGCTCCTGCACCGCGCGCGCCATGATGTGCGCCGCGTCGTGGCGGATCAGCTCCAGCGCCTCGGCGTCGTCGGAGAGGGTCTTGATGTCGATCGCGCCGTCTCGGTCGATCGGCCACTGGAGATCCCAGTGGGCGCCGTCCATCCGGGCCGAGATGGCCTTCTTGGCGAGCGAGTTCGAGATCGACGCCGCGACCTCGGCCGGAGTCGTTCCTTGCGGGAACTGCCGCTGGCTGCCATCGGGAAATATCAGCGAGATCTGATCGGCCATGCGGGCCCTCCTCGTCGGTTCGGCGCCTACGGAACGCCCGGTTGCGGGTGCGGGCCTGATGGAGCCGGCCGGGGCCCGAGTCAAGCCGGCGGGGGCGAGGCTTAGAGCCGGCGATGCATGACGTGGACGTCGACCTCGTCGCCGGACGGCTGCCGGAAGGCGCCGGGCAGGGTGCCGACGATCTCGAAGCCCTGCCGCACCCAGAGGTTCACCGCCGGGTTCGTCGAAACCACGAAGTTGAACTGCATGGCGCGAAAGCCCTCGGCCCGCGCGGCGTCGATCGCGTGGGCGCACATCCGTGCGGCGATGCCGCGCCCCCGCGCTTCGCGGCGGACCGCGAAGGCGGCGTTGGCGACGTGGTCGCCGCCGCCGAGCGCGTTCGCCCGCCAGAAGCCGGCGCCGAGAACCTCGCCTCCCGAGAGGGCGACCAACGGACGGTGTCCCGGCGCGAACGCCCAGGCCCGGATCGCCGGGTCCGGCATGTCCCGCGGGAGGGCATAGGTCTCCCCGGCGCGGATCGCGGGCCTGAACACCGCCGCGACGGCGTCGGCGTCATCCTCCAGGGCGGCGCGGACGATCACGTCGGTCGGGTCGACCGATGGGGGGTGGATTGAATCGCTCATCTCGGTCAACCTTGCCGGCAAGGATCACCGAGGGGAACGCGGGAGAGCGCGAAATGGCGATGCGGGACGGTTTCACCGAGGAGGAATGGCTGCGGGTCGTGCGGTCGCCCCTGGTCGCGAGCCTCGCCATCACCGCCGCGGACCCGAGCGGGCTCATCGGGACCGTGCAGGAGGCGACGTCGACCTCCCGCGCGATGCTCGAGGCACGGGACGACCACGGCACGCTCGCCGGCGAGATCGTCGCGGCCTTCGAAGATGACGAGACCCGCAGGGCGGCGCGCGAGGGCATGTCGGGCATGGTGCGTGGCAAGAAGGCCGGCGAAGCGTCCGCCGAGGCGGTGCGCGAACTCGCCGCCGTCGCCGCGATCGTGCGTGCCAACGCCCCGGGCGAGGCCGCCGCATTCGCGGCATGGCTCAAGGACATCGCGAAGCGCGCGGCCGAGGCGGCGAGCGAAGGCGGGTTCCTCGGCATCGGCGGCGAGCAGGTGTCCGAAGCCGAGAGGAAGACGCTCGCCGACATCGACGCGGCACTGACGACCGGGATGGTCTGACGCCCGGCCCCGGCGGGCGAGCCCCCGGGGTCGAGGACTTCGGACGGGGCCTTGACGCGCGCGACGCCGCGTGGCGCCTTGCCGCCGGCGGAGGTGGTGCATGGAATTCCTGCAGACTGGATCAGGCCGGCGGATCGCCTACCGCCGCAGCGGCGGGCGCGGGGCGGGGCCCGTCTTCCTCGGCGGCCTTCGCTCGGACATGGATGGCACCAAGGCCGTGCATCTCGAGCGGTGGGCGAAGTCGCGCGGCTCGCCGTTCCTGCGCTTCGACTACTCGGGCCACGGCGCCTCGGACGGCACCTTCGAGGACGGGTGCGTCGGCGACTGGGCCGAGGATGCCGCCGCGGCGCTCGGCGCCCTGACCCGCGGGCCGCAGGTCCTCGTCGGCTCGTCGATGGGGGGGTGGATCGCGCTGCTCCTGGCGCGGGCGATGCCCGAGCGGGTGGCCGGGATGGTCGGCATCGCCGTCGCGCCGGACTTCACCGAGGACGACATGATCCCGTCGCTCGACGACGACGAGGAGGCGGCCCTGCGCGCCGAGGGACGCATATCGCGGCCGTCGGATTACGGCGAACCCATGGTCATCACGCGCCGCCTCCTCGACGACGGACGGCGTCAGCTGGTCCTGCGCTCGCCGCTGCCGCTGCCCTTCGCGGTGCGCCTGCTGCACGGGACCGCGGATGCGGACGTCCGCCTGTCGGTGCCGCTGCGCCTTCTCGACCATGCCGAGGGGCGCGACATCCGCCTGACGCTGGTCAAGGGCGCGGACCACCGCTTCTCCACCCCGTCCTGCCTGCGCCTCATCGAGGACGCGGTCGAGGAGGTCATCCGGACCGCGACGGCGTGAGCGCCGGCCGCAGGAAGCGCAGCGCCACGACCGTGGAGAGGGCCGCGAGTGCCGCGGCGAACCACGAGATGGCCGCGAACGCCGCGTTGCTGGCATCGGCGTGGCCAGCGAGGTCCGACGGCTCGCCGAAGCTCTGCGGGCCGCCGGCGGCGCCGTAGGCGAGCGCGGCGAGGGTGCCCATGCCGGCGACGGCCACGAGACCCGCCATCCGGCTGACGGCGTTGTTGACGCCCGAGGCGACGCCCGTCCGCTCGTCCGGAACGGCCGCCATAACCGCCGTCGAGAGCGGCCCGACGACCAGCGCCATGCCGAGGCCCATGAGGCAGGCGAGCGGGACCACGACGCTCCAGAACGCCTGCGCCGGCGCGCCGAGCGCCATGCCCGCGAAGGCTATGGCGACGAGGCCGCTGCCGGTGGCGATCAGCGGTCCCGGCCCCATCCGGTCCGCCCAGGCGCCGACCGGGCCCGAGAGCACGCCGATGAAGACCGAAAGCGGCGCGAAGGTGAGGCTCGCCGCCAGCGGGCTCACGCCCCATGCCGCGATCGCCGTCATCGGAAGGTAGAACAGGATCGCCGAGAGCCCGAAGTAGAGGCAGAGCGTCGCAGCGTTGGCCGAGGCGAAGACCGGATCGCGGAAGAGGTCGAGGGGCACCATGGGATGCGCCGTCACCGTCTCCCGCCAGAGGAACGCTGCTGCGGCCGCAACGCCCGCGATGGCGAGCACGACCGGCGCGGCGCCGCCGTCCTCGAGCGCCGTCAGGGCCCCGGCGAGGCTGCCGAGCGCGAGGGTGCCGAGGGCGGCGCCGGTCCAGTCGATCGGATCGCGCGACCGGGCCGGGTCGTGCCCGACGCGGGTTCGCAGGACCCAGATCACGAAGGCGCCGAGCGGCAGGTTCAGCGCGAAGATAAGGCGCCACGCCTCCGCCGCGCCGAGCGACAGCACGGTGCCGCCAACCGCGGGCCCGAGCGCCGTGGTCACCGCCGAGGCCGCTGCCCAGATGCCGATGGCGCGACCGCGCTCCGCACGGGGGTAGGCCCGCGCGATCAGCGCGAGCGAGCCCGGGACCATGAGCGCCGCGCCGATGCCCTTGAGCACCCGCGCCGCGATCAGCGCGCCGGGCGACGGAGCCAACGCCGAGGCGAGCGAGGCCGCGAGGAAGAAACCGATGCCGGCGATCAGCACCCGGGTCAGGCCGAACCGGTCACCCGCCGCGCCGCCGGCAAGGATCAGCGCAGAGAGCGGCAGAAGGTAGCCGTTATTGATCCACTGCGCCTCGGCGAGGCTGGCCCCGAGCGACTCACGGATCGCCGGCATGGCGATCGAGACGACCGAGCCGTCGATGAAGCCGAGGGCGGAGGAGAGGATGGCGGCCGCGAGGATCCAGGGACGCGCCTCGCGGCGGCAGAAACCGGACGTCGCGGCAGCGCCGTCGGCCGCCGCGGCGTCGCTCACGGGGGCCCGCTAGCCCTTGGCGGCGGCAGGCTCCGCCTGCGGGCCGGACTTGGCCGGCGACGGGCTCCCCTGCGAGGCCTGCGCGGTCGCCGCCGTCACGCGCTGCGAGCCCGACCCGCCCTGGTCGTTCATCGGGTCGTCGCGGCGCTGGACCGACCCCTCGAAATGCGCGCCGCTCTCGATGGCGATCGTCTTGTGGATGATGTCGCCTTCGACCCGCGCGGTCGAGGTGAGCCGCACCTTGAGGCCGCGCACCCGGCCGACGATGCGACCGTTGATGACGACGTCGTCGGCGACGACCTCGCCCTTGACCGTCGCGCCCTCTCCGATCGTCAGCAGATGCGCGCGGATGTCGCCCTCGACGATCCCCTCGATCTGGACGTCGCCCGTGGTCCTGATGTTGCCCTTGATGGTCAGGTCGGAAGAGAGGACCGAGGGCGCGGCCTTGGGCTTGCTCGGCGGCGGGTAGTCGGGGGTCTTGGGCGCTTCGGGGGCCTTCTCGGCCTCCGGCGGGGCCTGCTTCTGTCCGCCTTCGTTGATCCTGCTCTTAGAGAACATCCTGCGCAGCCTTGATGTAGATCATCGGGTCGACGGCCTGCCCGTCCATCCTCACCTCATAGTGAAGGTGGGTGCCCGTCGACCGGCCGGTGTTTCCCATATCACCGATGTGATCTCCGCGCGACACCTTTTGCCCAACTTCGACGCGAATCCGGGACAGGTGCGCATAGCGCGTCTCGATCCCGAACTCGTGCTTGATCTTGACGAGATGGCCGTAGCCCGAGAGCCGGCTCGCATGGATCACGGTGCCGTCCGCGGTGGCGTGGATCGGCGTGCCGTGACGCCCGGCCCAGTCGTGGCCGTTGTGCATGCGGCCCCAGCGCGGGCCGAAACCGCTGGTGCTGCGCACGCTGGCGCGCACCGGCTTGGAGAAGGGGGTCTTCTCGGCAGCCTCGCGGTAGACGTCGATCTCGGACAGGCGCGTGAGGATGCCGTTGGCGCGGGCCGCATCCGGGTCGACCGGGGCGTTCTTCGTGGACATGCGGATCGGGCCCAGGGCGTCGGACGTGCCGCGGCCGGAGCGTACCGCCGCCACGATCCGCTCCGGGTCGAGGCCGGCCTTGCGGAACATGCCGTCGAGCGGCTCGAGCGAGACCTCCATCACCGCTTCGAGCTGGCCGAAGATGCGGTCGTTCTTCTCCGACCGGAGCTTGTGCTCGAGGACGAGGTCGTCGACATGCGCCCGCGCCTCGCCGGCGATGCTGGCGATCGCGTCGCGCTCGACGGCCGTCCGTGCCAGCACGTCGGCCATCAGCGCCAGCGACGCCGTCATTTCCTCCAAGCGCCGGGTCTCGTGCCCGGTGCGTTCCGACGTGGTCTGCAGTTCCGCGAGCGCCGCGTCCGCCTCCCGCTGCGCGTCCTGCCGTTCCCGCATGGTCCGCCGGAGGGTGGCGTGAACCGTCTCGAGCCCCGCCTCGAGCTCGTCCCGGCGTTCCTGCGCCTCCATGAGATCGCCCTGCATCTCGGAGACCGCGTGCATCGCCGAGGCGAACCGCGCCTGCGCCCGCCGCGCCTCGGCCGCGCGCAGATCCCGCTCCGCCGCGATCTCGGCGATCCGCGTCTCGTAGACCTCGCGCTCGCGTTCGGCCCTGTCGCGCAGCGAGCCGGCGCCCAGCGCATCGAACGACAGCAGCGCCGCCGAGAAGACCGACCACGCCACGAGAACGCCGCCGATCCCCAGCGCAAGAACCTGCACGGGTCGGCCGAGGCGCATGTAGCGTGTGCCCCGGGCGGATTTCAGGAAGAGTTCCTTTTCGGAAAGAAAGCCGCCGGTCGTGTTCCCGTCGGATCGACGTCTGGTCTCGGTTGCCACTTCACTGCCCCGGTTTGCCCGTCGTTGGCGGCCCCGACCCGGCGTTAACCATGTCGCGATCGCTGACTACGCGATTAACGGTCGTGTGATCGGCAGGCAACCGAAGCCCGTCGAACTGGCTTAAGCATTCGTTGCAAGCCCCCGGGAATGGCGGATTTCCGCCGATCGGTCGCCGTCACGATCCACGCACGGCGGCGAGCACGTCCTCGACGTGACCGGGCACCTTGACCTTGCGCCAGACCCGGGTGATCGCGCCCGAGCCGTCGATGAGGAAGGTCGCGCGCTCGATCCCCATGTAGGTCTTGCCGTACATCTGCTTCTCGCCCCAGACCCCGTAATCCTCGCACACGCTGCCGTTCTCGTCGGAGACCAGGATGACGCCGAGCCCGTGCTTGTCGCGAAACTTGTCGTGCTTGGCGGTGCTATCCTTGCTGACGCCGACGACGGTCGCGCCGGCCGCCTCGAAGTCCGCGAGGTGCTCGGTGAAGGCCTGCGCCTGCTTGGTGCAGCCCGAGGTGTCGGCCTTGGGGTAGAAGTAGAGCACGACTGTCCGGGGTCGGAGGGAGGACAGGGTCACCTCGCCGCCGCCGTCGCGGGGCAGGGTGAAGTCGGGTGCCGTCTGGCCGGTGTCCGGCATGTCTCGCGTTCCTCTCGCTTGGGGTCCCGCCCGCTGTTCTAGGCCGGGCGGGGGACTTGCACAGGCGGAGGTGCCGGCCTTAGGCGTCCGGGCCATGCGCGTGGACGACTTCGAATTCGACCTGCCCGAGGACCTGATCGCCCTGCGCCCGGCACGGCCACGCTCCTCGGCGCGCCTGCTCGCCGCGGACCCGGCGGAGATCCGCGACCTCGCCGTCACGGACCTGCCGGCGCTGCTGCGACCGGGGGACCTGCTGGTGCTGAACGATCCCCGCGTCATCGCGGCCCGCCTCGTCGGCGAGCGGCGGCGCACGTCGGCGGACGGCGCCGGCGTCGCGCGCATCGAGGCGACGCTGATCGGGCCGCATCCGCAGGGCGGCTGGAGCGCGCTGCTGAAGCCCCTCCGCCGCGTGCGCGACGGCGAGGTTCTGCATTTCGGCGCCGGCCTCTCCGCGACCGTGGCGGGGCGCGACGAGACCGCGGTGCGGCTCGCATTCGACCTCGCGGGACCGGCGTTCGAGGCGGCGCTCGCAAGGGCCGGGGCCATGCCGCTGCCGCCCTACATCGCTGCGCGCCGCGCCGCGGACGAGGCCGACGCGGCGGACTACCAGACCGTCTGGGCGCGCCGTCCGGGCGCCGTGGCCTCGCCCACCGCGTCGCTGCATTTCGACTCGCCGCTCCTCGCGGCGCTGCGCCGGCGCGGTGTCGACACGACCCACGTGACGCTCCATGTGGGCGCCGGCACGTTCCTGCCGGTCCGCGGGGAGACGGTCGCGGAGCACCGCATGCACGCCGAATGGGGCGAAGTGACGCCCACGGCCGCCGAGGCGCTCGCTGCGACACGGCGCGCCGGCGGCCGCGTCATCCCGGTCGGGACGACGGCCCTGCGCATCATCGAGACGGCGGCGGCCGGGGGCGAGATCGCGCCGTTCTCGGGCGAGACCGACATCTTCATCACCCCGGGCTACCGGTTCCGCGCGGCCGACGCGCTGATGACGAACTTCCATCTGCCGCGGTCGACGCTGATGATGCTGGTGTCGGCGATGATGGGCACGGAACGGATTCGCCAACTCTACCGACACGCGATCGACGCACGCTATCGCTTCTTCAGCTACGGCGACGCGTCGATCCTCTTCCCCGGCGGTTTCGACTGACGAGTTCGGGCTGGCGCGGCCGCGTCCGAAGCAGTAAGGCGGCGGCACGCAGGAGGGTTCGCGATGCCGGTGGTGTACGGATCTTGGCCGTTGTTTCTCGGCATGTTCCTCCTGATGATCGGCAACGGTTTGCAGGGTACGCTGCTCGGCATCCGCGGCGGCATCGAGGGGTTCTCGACCGGCCAGATGTCGGTCGTCATGTCGGCCTACTTCCTGGGCTTCCTCGGCGGCTCGTGGCTCACCCCAGGGTTGATCCAGCGCGTCGGGCACGTGCGCGTCTTCGCCGCCCTCGGCTCCTTCATCTCGGCGGTCCTGATCCTCTACCCGACCCTCACCGATCCCTGGGCCTGGGCGGTCCTGCGGATCATCATCGGCTTCTGCTTTTGCGGGGTGTACGTCACCGCCGAAAGCTGGCTGAACGACCAGGCGACGAACAAGACCCGCGGCCTCTTGCTGTCGGTCTACATGATCACGCAGATGGCGGGCGTCGTCACCGCGCAGTACCTGCTGATCCTCGGCGACCCGTCGGGCTTCGTCCTGTTCGTCGTGCCGAGCGTGCTGGTGTCGATCTCGTTCGCACCGATCCTGCTCAGCGTGGCGCCGTCGCCCGACTTCTCGCGGCGCGAGCCCATGGGCCTCGTCCGGCTGTTCCGCACATCGCCCACGGGCTGCGTCGGCATGTTCCTCGCGGGGGGCGTGTTCTCCGCCATGTTCGGCATGTCGGCGGTCTACGGCTCGCTCAAGGGGCTGACGGTGCCGCAGATCTCGACCTTCGTCGCCTCGTTCTACGTCGGCGGTCTGGCGCTGCAGTTCCCGATCGGCTGGCTGAGCGACCGGATGGATCGGCGCCGCCTCATCATCATCGTCGCCGGCCTCGGCGGTGTCGCCGCAGCCGTCGCCGTCGTCTACTCGAACGCCTACGGCGCCCTGCTGCTCGGCGGGTTCCTCGTCGGCGGCTTCGTCAACCCGCTCTACGCCTTGCTGATTGCGTATACGAACGACTACCTGCAACCTCGAGAGATGGCCGGCGCGTCAGGATCTCTGCTATTCATCAACGGGACCGGCTCGGTCCTCGGTCCCTTGGCGCTCGGCTACGCGATGAGCACGGTCGGAACCCGCGGCTACTTCGCCACGATCGCGTTGCTGCTCTTCGCGCTCGCCGCCTACGGGGCCTGGCGGGCGACCCGCCGGGCGGCCACAGCGGCCGAGGACACCGTGCCCTACGCGCCGGTCTGGTCGGGCGCGACGCCGGTCGCGCTCGAGGCGGCGCAGGAGGTCTACGCCGAAAACGTGGAGGAGAGCAGTGAGTCGTCTGCAGCCTGAGGCACCGCGGTGAGCCGCCCCGCGGACGTGCTCGCCTTCTGGATCGACGAGGTCGGCGCGGCGGGCTGGTACAAGTCGTCCGACGCGCTCGACGCCGAGGTGAGGAGCCGTTTCCTCGACGCATGGCAGTCGGCCCGCGACGGCTCGCACGGTCTCTGGCTCACCTATCCCTCGGGCGCGCTCGCCTACGCGATCCTGCTCGATCAGTTCCCGCGCAACATGTTTCGCGGCGACGGACGCGCCTTTTCCACCGATGCTGTCGCCCTCGCGGCGGCGAAGATGGCAATCGGCCGCGGGTGGGACCTGCGCATCGACTCGCCGGCGCGGCAGTTCTTCTACCTGCCGCTGATGCATTCCGAAAGCCTGTCCGACCAGGACCGCTGCGTGAGGCTGATGACGGCGCGGCTCGCCGATCAGCCCGGGAACCTCCTGCATGCGCGAGCGCACCGCGAGGTGATCCGGCGCTTCGGACGCTTCCCGCACCGAAACGAGGCCTTGAAGCGGCGCACCACCGCGTCCGAGGCGGCGTTCCTCGAGGAGGGCGGCTACGGCGCCGTCGTCCGTGAGCTCGAGGCCGAGGCAGGCTGAGCCAGGCCGACGGCGAAACCCCCCGTGGCGCCGATGCGTTTGCGCCCATGTCTGTCGAACGAGGGCATCACCATGAACCGCACCATGACCATCTGGCTCGGCGTCCTGCTCGTGGGGATCGCCATCGTCATCCTCTACCCGTTCCTGCGCGGCGACGTTCCGCCGGACGAAGCGGGGGGCATGGGAGCGGCGGTCATCCTGCCCTTCGGCTACTTCCTGGCGCTGATCGGGGCCGGTGGTCTAGTCGTCGCCTGGATGCGCGGCCGGGCGAAGTGACGCCGGGGCTGTTTCTCCACGGGCGCCGGCTGTAGTCAGGACGCAACCGCAGACGGAGGAGGGCACTGCAGATGGCCGACACCTACGACCTGATCGTTATCGGCGCCGGTCCCGGCGGCTATGTCGCCGCCATCCGCGGCGCTCAGCTCGGCCTCAAGGTCGCCTGCATCGAGCGCGAGCACATGGGCGGCATCTGCCTGAACTGGGGCTGCATTCCGACCAAGGCGATGCTGCGCTCGTCCGAGGTGTTCCACCTGATGCATCGGGCCAAGGACTTCGGGCTCAAGGCCGAGGGGATCGGCTACGACCTGGACGCCGTCGTCAAGCGCTCCCGCGGGGTGGCCAAGCAGCTCAGCCAAGGGGTCACGCATCTTCTGAAGAAGAACAAGGTGACGGCGATCATGGGCGAGGCGCGGCTCTCCGGGAAGGGCAAGGTAGCGGTCAAGTCCGACAAGGGCGAGCAGGAGCTCGAGGCCAAGGCCATCGTGCTCGCCACCGGCGCCCGCTCGCGATCGCTGCCGGGCCTCGAGCCCGACGGCGAGCGGGTCTGGAACTACAAGCACGCGCTG
>CAYMRW010000049.1:0-11307 GCA_964392825.1 uncultured Rhodobacterales bacterium | reverse complement strand
GTCGGCGAGGGGGCGAAGCGGGTGGTCGTCATGGCCCCGCGCCCTTCCACACCGAAGCCGCCTTGTCCATACGGGGCGCCATGGAATGGGACATGACGGCCCCTGATGCGGGCGAGATCGAGGCGCTGGCGCGGGCGGCGATCGCGGGCCTGCCCGAAGCCTATCGCGGGGCGGCGGCGGCGGTGGCGCTCCGCGTCGAGGACTGGGCGCCGGACGTGGTGCTGGACGAGCTGGAGATCGAGGATGCCTACGACCTGACCGGCCTCTATGAAGGCGTGCCGCTGACCGAGAAGTCGGTTATGGATCAGCCCGACCGGCCAGACACGATCTGGCTCTTCCGGCGGCCGATCCTCGACGAATGGGCCGGTCGGGGCGACGTATCCCTCGCCGACCTCGTGGCGCATGTCCTGGTTCACGAGCTCGCCCATCACTTCGGCTGGTCGGACGAAGACATCGCCACCGTCGACCGCTGGTGGGAATGACCGGGCGCCCGAGAAAGAGCGGCGGGCCGATTTGGGTGGATTGGCCCGCCGGCTCGCGGACGCTGGAGCGGCTAAGACGCCTCTAGATCAGCCTGGCGGTGAACTCGACAAGGCGCCGGGCCTGAAAGGCGACGGATTTTTCGCCGGTCTCGTCGAGACCTCCGGCTCGGGTGGAGAAACCGTACGGATTGCCCCCATCCTCGAACTTCACAGGGTCGGCGTATCCCGGGGCGACGATGATCGCGCCCCAATGCATTGCCGTGGTGTAAAGGGACAGGATGGTCTGTTCCTGTCCGCCGTGGGTGTTCTGCGCGCTGGTCGTCGCGGTGAACGTCTTGTCGGCGAGCTTGCCCTCTTGCCAGATCGGGCCAAGCGTATCGATAAAGGCGCGCAACTGGCTCGCGGCACCGCCGTAACGGGTGGGCGCCGACACGAAATATCCGTCGGCCCATACCATGTCGTCGGGCGCGGCTTCCGGAATGTCCTGCATTGCCTGAAGCTGCGATCTCCAGGCATCCTGTGCCTCGACCACGGCCTCGGGAGCCGTTTCTGCGGCGCGACGAAGGCGAACTTCCGCCCCCGTCGCTTCCGCAGCGCGCGCCGCTGTTTCCTCTATGCGGTGGTTCGTGCCGTACGTCGAATAGAACAGCACGAGGATCTTCGGGGCGGCCATCGAACCTCCTTGAGCGACGTGGATTGCGGAAACTTAAGACCGCGGTCTCGCCCTTATGGTGATCATGGCCGCAAGGCGGCTGTTCGCAAACGCGCGGGTCAGATGCGCATGTCGTCCAGCGTCCTGCCGTCCTCGATCGCCTCCTTGATCCAGCGCGGCTGACGCCCGCGGCCCGCCCACGTCAGTTCCGGGTTTTCGGGATGGCGATACTTGGGCGCCGACACCGCACCCTTCTTGCTGGACTTGACGACATCAGACAGGTCGAGGCCATGCTTTCGAGCCACTTCCTGCATTTCTATCAGCGCTTCCTTCCGACGCCGGTCCTCATAGGTCGCCAGCGCCTTCTTCACGTCTTTCTGCAAGGATACGAGTTCCTCGTTGCTCATCTTGTCCAAGTTGATTGCCATGCCGCCAGCCTGCTGTTTTGATTTGACTACCGCGGACAAAATGGCACGGCGTCCGGAGCTTTTCAACGGCTTGATAACGCACGTCGCAGAAAAGTTCCTACCCCGGATCCCGCCAGGCATTTACGATCGGGTAGCGCCGATCCAGCCAAAAGGATCGCGGCGTCAGGCGCGTTCCCGGCGCGGACTGGAACCTCTTATATTCAGATCTGAATATAAGTCCTTCGACATGCCGGACCGTTTCGCGGTCGAAGCCTTCCGCCACCACGTCTGCCACGGATGCTTCGCGGTCGATCAGCTGTTCGAGTATCCGGTCGAGATCGGCGTAGGGCGGCAGGCTGTCCTCGTCGCGCTGGTCCAGGCGAAGTTCGGCCGATGGGGGCTTGTCGATCACCCGCTCGGGGATCGCCATTCCATCGGGACCCCGCATCCAATCGCGCCAATTGCCGTTTCGCCAGCGACATGTGGCAAAAACCCGTGTCTTGTAGAGATCCTTGATCGGATTGTAGGCCCCCGCCATGTCGCCGTAGATCGTTGCATAGCCGACCGCGACCTCGGACTTGTTGCCGGTCGTGAGCAAGAGTTCGCCGAAGCGGTTCGACAAGGCCATCAGGAACAGGCCACGCAGGCGCGACTGGACGTTCTCTTCGGCGATGCCCGGGGGCGCATTGCCGAAATGCGGCGCCAGGGCCCGGGCGATCTCGGAGCGGGCGCCGTCGATGGCGATCTCGTCGAGGCGGCAGCCGAGGGCGCGGGCGACCGACTCGGCATCCTCGAGGGAGGTCGCGGAGGTGAACTCGGACGGCAGCATGACGCATCGAACGTTGTTGGGGCCGAGCGCGTCCGCCGCGATCGCCGCGACAAGCGCGCTGTCGACGCCGCCCGAGAGGCCGAGGAGGACGCGCTCGAACCCCGACTTCCGGACATAGTCGTGCACCGCCGTGACCATGGCGCGGTAGTCGAGCTCGATGTCCGGGGGTCGCACGTGGCGCGCCCCCTCCTCCGCACGCCAACCCGCACCGTCCCGCAGGAAATCGACGTGGGTGATCGCCTCGTCGAACGGTGGCAGCTCGACGGCCAGGGCACCGTGCGGGTTCAGGACGAAGGACGAGCCATCGAAGACCTGGTCGTCCTGTGCGCCCACCATGTTGAGATAGGCCAGCGGCAGGCCGGTCTCGACCGTGCGCCCGACCATGTGCGACAGCCGCGTGTCGAACTTGCCGCGGTAATAGGGTGACCCGTTCGGCACCAGCAGCAGCTCGGCGCCGCTCTCGGCCATCGCCTCGGCCACGTCCTCGTGCCAGGCGTCCTCGCAGATCGGCATGCCGATGCGGAGGCCGGCGATCTCGACCGGGCCGTGGATCGGACCGCTGTCGTAGATGCGCCGCTCGTCGAACACCGTCTCGTTGGGCAGATGATGCTTGAGGAAGCGGGTCCGGACTTCGCCCCCCGACAGCACCCAGTAGGCATTGTAGAGCTTGTCGCCGAAGGCGTAGGGTCCGCCGATGGCGAGCGCCGGGCCGTCCTTGCAGTCACGCGCCAGCCGCTCGATCGTCTTCATGGCGTAGCCCGAAAAGGCGGGCTTCATGATCAGGTCCTGCACCTGATAGCCGGTGACGAACATCTCGGTCATGGCCACGAGGTCGGCGCCCTGTCGCCGCCCCTCCTCCCAGGCGCGGCGCGCCATGGCGGCATTGCCGTCGATGTCGCCCACGACCGGATTGAGCTGGGCGAGCGTGAGGCGAAAGCGGGCCATCGGGCCTCCTGCGGTATGGGCCGACCGGCCTTAGCGGCTCGGGCCGGAACGAGAAAGATGCGGTTGCGGGATCCGGCAGCCTCACGGTAGGTTGGCCGCCCATGCGGGCAACGCGAGCCGAAGCGAAGGCACGACCGACATGCAGCGTTTCGTCCCTGCCACCCTGATCCTCTGGGCCCTCTGCGCGACCGCCGCCCCGGCGCAGGACGGCGACGCGACGGTCAAGGAGTACGACGACGGCGGCGTCTACGAGGGGACGTTCCGCGACGGTCAGCGTCACGGCACCGGCACCTACCGCGACCCGAGCGGCTACGAGTACACCGGCGATTGGATCGACGGGCAGATCGCGGGCGAGGGCGTGGCCCGCTATCCGGACGGCTCGGTCTACGAGGGCACCTTCGCCGGGGGCCAGCCCGACGGCACCGGCACGATCACCTTCCCCGACGGCGGCAGCTACGCCGGCGACTGGGCCGCCGGAGAGATCACGGGCGAGGGTGTCCGCGTCTACGCCGACGGCGCCCGCTACGAGGGCGGCTTCGCGGCGGGCGTCGCCGAGGGGACGGGGAGGATCGAGTACGCCGACGGGTCGACCTACGAGGGCGACTGGCGGGGCGGCGTCGAGAGCGGTCGCGGCCGGCAGACCTTCGCCGACGGCAGCGTCTACGAGGGCGAGATCGCCGACGGCGCGCGCCAGGGCGAGGGGACGCTGACGACGCCCGACGGCCTGCGCTACGAGGGCGGCTGGTCGGGGGGCGAGTTCTCGGGCCGCGGGCGCCTCGAACAGCCCGACGGCAGCGTCTACGAGGGCGAGTTCGTCGCGGGCCGCCGCGAGGGCGAAGGGCGGCTCGAATACGCGGGAGGGGACGTCTATGAAGGCGCTTTCGTTGACGACCGGCGGCATGGAACCGGCACGCTGACGCGGCAGGACGGGCATGTCTATGCCGGCGAATGGGTCGAGGGCCGGCGCGAGGGCGAGGGCCGGGTCACGTATCCCGACGGATCGACTTTCGCGGGGGGCTTCGTCGACGGGCTGCCCGAGGGATCCGGGCGCATGGAGTATGCCGACGGCAGCACCTACGAGGGCGCCTGGAGCGCCGGCGCGGTCTCGGGCGAAGGCCGCGCCACCTACGCGAACGGCCTCGTCTACGAGGGCGCGTTCGCCGACGGCGCCATCAGCGGCCGCGGCGTGATGACCTATCCCGACGGCACCCGCTACGAGGGCGACTGGGCGGACGGTGTCTGGGACGGCCGCGGGCGCCTGGAATATGCCGACGGCGCCGTCTACGAGGGCGAGTTCGAGGCCGGCGCGCGTCACGGAGAGGGCTCCCTGATGCTGCCCGACGGGTTCTCGTACACCGGCGGGTGGAGCGAGGACGAGATCGAGGGCACCGGCACCGCGACCTACCCCGAGGGCCATGTCTACGAGGGCGCCTTCGTCAACGGACAGCGCGATGGCCAAGGCGTCATGCGCTATGCCACGGGCGAGGTCGACGCCGGGACCTGGCGGAACGGCGGCCTCGTGGCGCCGGCCGAGACCGACGAGACGACGAACGGCGGCTGAGTTCGTCACGACCGCGCACCCCGATCGTTTCGACCGACCGAAGTTCGGCCCGCGACCCGATCGCCTCGACGCCTGCACGGGGTCCGGCATGGGCGGCCGCGATATGGCGATCGTCCGGATCACCCGGACCCGCTCATCGGCACGGCATGCGTCCCGCGACGCCGCGCTTCGTCAGACCACCTCGCCCGCCGACATCCGGTCCAGGAACGACTCGGCCTCGTTCAGGATGGTCGTCCGCTTTCCCTCGTCCATCCGGTCCCAGTTCGTGTAGATGCGCGACATCCGCGTGTTGCTTTCGAACCGGTCGCGATGACGGACGAGGAACGCCCAGTAGAGGACGTTGAACGGGCATGCCCCCACGCCCGTCTTCCGCGTCGGACTGTAGTGGCAGCGGCCGCAATAGTCCGACATCCGGGCGATGTAGTTCGCCGACGAGACGTAGGGTTTCGAGGCGACGATGCCGCCGTCGGCGAACTGGCTCATGCCGATGACGTTCGGGGATTCGACCCATTCGTAGGCGTCCCAGAACACCGCGAGATACCACTCGTGGACTTCGTGCGGATCGATCCCGGCAAGGAGGGCGAAGTTCCCCGTCACCATCAGGCGCTGGATGTGGTGCGCGTAGGCCTCGTCGCGGATCGCCTCGACCGTCTTGGCGATGCAGCGCATCCGCGTCTCGCCGCCCCAGTAGGCATCGGGCAGCCGGCGTCTGTGGTCGAGCGCGTTCCGCCGTGGATAGTCGGGACCCTCGAGGAAATAGATCCCCCGCATGTATTCGCGCCAGCCAATGATCTGGCGGATGAAGCCCTCGACCGAGTTGAGCGGCGCGTCGCCCGCGCGATAGGCTGCCTCGGCGGCGCGGCAGACCTCGAGCGGGTCGAGGAGCCCCGCGTTCATGTAGGCCGAGATCGCGGCGTGATAGAGGTAGCGGTCGTCGTCCAGCATCGCGTCCTGGAACGGGCCGAAGCGCGGCAACGCGTATCGCACGAAATGCGCGAGCGCCCGCCGCGCCTGACCCTCGTCGGTCGCGGCATCGAAGCCGTCGAGCCGGCCGAAGTTCGACGGGAAGCGTTCGCCGACGAGCGCTAGGACCTCGCGCACGGTATCGTCCGGGGTGAACGACATGGGCGCCGTCGAGACCTCGTCGGGGGGCGGCCTGCGGTTCTCGGTGTCGTAGTTCCACTCGCCGCCCTCGGGCGTGTCGCCGTCCATGAGGAGGCCGGTCTTGCGCCGCATCTCGCGGTAGAACCACTCCATGCGCAGCGTCTTGCGGCCCTCGGCCCACCGCGCGAACTCCTCGTTCGAGCAGACGAAGCGGTCGTCGGGAAGCTGACGGATGGGCAAGGGGCAGTCGTCGAGCGCCTGGATCAGGCGCCACTCGCCGGGTTGCGTGGCGACGACCTCGCCAGCGCCGTGCCGCTCGGCAGCGCGGATGAGCTCGCCCGCGATCGAGCCCGTGTTCTCCGGCTCGTCGAGCCGCACGTAGTTGACCCGTCGTCCGCCGTCGCGCAGGCGCGCGGCGAACTTGCGCATCGCCGCGAAGAGGAAGGCGATCTTCTTGGGATGGTGCGGGACGTAGGACGCTTCGGCCGCGACCTCGGCCATCAGCACGACGTCGTCGTCCCCCGCGTCGCGCAGGGCGGAGAGGGTCGGCGTAAGCTGGTCGCCGAGGACGAGGACGATCCGGCTCACCAGGGCACCGGGTCGCCGGCATAGTCGAAGAAGCGCCCGGATGCCTCCGGTGTCAGGCCGTCGACAACGGCGAGGAGGTTCGCCGCCGCGGCGTCGGCGGGGACGGTCTTGTGGCGTCCGGCATACGCGGCGGTGAACGGCGTCTCGACGGTGCCCGGATGCAGGAGCGCGACGATGCTCTCCTTGTGGGTCCGCGAGAGCTCGATCGCCGCGGTATGGAGAAGCTGGTTCAGCGCCGCCTTCGCCGTCCGGTAGGCGTACCAGCCGCCGATCGAATTGTCGCCGATCGAGCCGACGCGCGCCGAGAGCGCCGCGAACACCGCGCGCCGGTCGCGCGGCAGCAGGCGGCGGGCGTGCTTGAGGACGAGGGCAGGGCCGAGCGCGTTGACCCGCAGCTGATCTAAAAGGCCCTGGCCGGCGAGCGCATCGAGCGACTTCTCGGGTTCGTAGCCGCCGATGACGAGGGCCCCGGTGGCGACGAAGACGAGATCGAGAGGACCGTCGAGGCCGCCGAGATGCGCGGCCACGCTCTCCTCGTCGGTGATGTCGAGGCCGTCGACGCTGCGCGACAGGCGGATGACGTCGGTGCCCCGCGCCGCGAGCGCCCTGGCCACTTCCGCGCCGATACCGCCCGATGCCCCGACGACGAGGGCGCGGCTGTTGCTGGCGTTTCCATTCATGCGCGGGGAGGTGGCGCCCGGCGCGCCCGCGGACAGCGCGGCAATCCGTCCCGACGCTCAATCGGCATAGATCATCTTCCGGGTCATGCCGCCGTCGACGACCAGCGCCTGACCCGTCACGAACGTCGCCGTGGCGAGGTAGAGGACGGCGTCGGCGATGTCGCTCGGCCGACCGACGCGGCCTGCCGGGTGCTGGTCGTGATCGACCTGCCGCAGATCCGGATCGTGGCGCGCCTCGGGCTTCTGCCAGTCCGAGACGGCGATCCAGCCGGGCAGAACCGCGTTCGCACGCACCGCCGGTCCGAGGCTGACGGCGAGCGCATGGGCGAGCGAGACGAGGCCGCCCTTGGCCGCGGCGTAGGCCTCGCACTGCGGCTCGGACTGCAGTGCACGCGTCGACGACACGAGCACGATCGAGCCGCGGCGCGCGCGCAGGAGCGGAACGGCCGCGCGGCTCGTCAGAAAGGCCGCGGTGAGGTGACTGTCGATGCGCCGGCGCCACTCGGCGAGCGACAGATCCTCGACCGGGCCGCTTACCGGATCGGCGATGCCCGCGTTCGAGACGAGAAGGTCGAGCGCGTCCCAGCCGAGGGCGGCGAAGGCGCGCCCGACCGCGGCCTCGCAGGCCACGTCCGCCTCGAGCCGCCGCATCCCCTCGAGATCGGACAGCGCCGCTCGGTCGATGTCGAGAACGGCCACGTCCCACGCGTCGTCGCGCAACCTCTCGGCAACGGCGCGGCCGATCCCCTGAGCACCTCCGGTGACGATGGCACGGCGCGTCACGCGAGGCAGCCATCGGGCTCGTTCGCGCGCAACGGCGCCGCCCGGCCTTCGACCGCGCCGGCCGAATCGCGTCGACCGCGCATGGTGGGCAGGGGCGGCGTCGTCGTCGAACCGGGGCACGACTCCCCTGGATACGCTTCGCCTGCGGCATTCGCGTTCCAGGCCCCCAGCGCAGCGCGGCAATCGAGGCCGCCGGCGAGCCGCATCATGTAGCGCGCCCGCATCAGACGGACGCGGGTCAGTCCGACCAGCGCCCAGGCCCGCTGTCGCAGCCCGTCGGCATCTCTCGAGACCGCGATGCGCAGGGCTTCGCCCACCGGCGACACGGCGAGAAGCGCCGCCTTGGCGACCCAGCGCCACCCGGAACGGGCCGGGCCGACGGCGTCCAGCCATTCGTGGGCGATGTGCCGGCGCCATTTGCGCTCGAGCTCGCGGAAAGAGGTACGGGCCGGCGTCTCGACCGATGCGCCCGGGACGAAGACGATGCAGTGGCCGCGGGCCCATGCCCTGCGCCCCCAGTCGACGTCTTCGGCCCGCCCGATGCCGGCGAAAGGGCCGACCGCGTGGAAGGTGTCGCGGGCAACCCCCATGTTGCAGCTTGCGGCATAGTTGTGGCGGATGGCGAACATCTCGCAGCGATACGAGTAGAGCGCCTCGTAGGCGGCGACCGCGGGCGGCGTGTCCGGTCCGGAAACGACGCGGACGTGGCCGGCCACGACGGCAGCCGGCTGTGCCCCCAGCGCCGCGGCAAGCGTCGCCATCCAGTCCGGGGCGGGCGCGCAGTCGGCGTCGACAAAGGCCAGGAACGGTGCCCTCGCCGAGGCCGCGCCGGCATTGCGTGCGGGCCCCGGCCCCGGCCGGGGCTCGAAGAGCAGCCTCGCATCGAACCGCCGGCAGATCTGCCCGGGGGGCTTCGACGATCCGTTGTCGACGACAATCACCTCGTGGCAGGGAGCCCGCTCCTGCCTCGAAAGTGCCGCGAGGCAACGCGAGAGGCCGTCGCAATCCTCCAAGTGCGGCACGATGATGCTGAGCAGCGGACGGGCGCCCTCCGCCGCCCCATTCCTGACCGTGCGAAACCGCCCCCTCGCGCAAGCGCCGTCTGACATCACCGACCCTGCTCCAGCCCTGGACGTACGCTCCCCCGATCCGGAGTAGCGGCCCCGGCATCGGACTTAAAGGCGATACGGGCCGGTTATCGCCAGACTTTGGCGCGCATTTCGGCTTTGCCTGCCGCACCGGGCGTGCCTATAGTCCGCCTCATGGGACTGATCGTGCGCGAGACCCTCCTTCTTATCCGCCTCTGAGCGGACCTCGCGTTCCGGCGCGCGCGCTCAGGGGCAAGAAGATGCGCCGGACCATCGATCACCCCTGAAGGACCTTCGACATGACCGACCAGAACCGCGTGTTGATCTTCGACACGACGCTGCGCGACGGCGAGCAGTCGCCCGGCGCCACCATGAGCCACGCCGAGAAGCTCGAGATCGCGGCGATGCTCGACGAGATGGGCGTCGACATCATCGAGGCCGGCTTCCCGATCGCCTCCCAGGGCGACTTCGAGGCGGTGCGCGACATCGCCCGGCTGACGCAGAATGCCGTCGTCTGCGGCCTCGCCCGGGCCAATCCGGCCGACATCGACCGCGCCTGGGAGGCGATCCGTGGGGCGCGCCGGCCGCGTATCCACACCTTCATCGGCACCTCACCCTTCCACCGCGAGATGCACAACCTCGATCAGGACGCAATGGCCGCCCGGATCGAGGCTGCGGTGACGCAGGCGCGCGACCTCTGCGAGGACGTGCAATGGTCGTCGATGGACGCGACGCGGACCGAGCACGACTTTCTCAGGCGCACGATCGAGATCGCGATCAAGGCGGGCGCGACGACGATCAACATCCCCGACACGGTGGGCTACACCGCACCGCGCGAGAGCGCCGAGTTGATCGGGATGCTGCGCGCCGAGATCCCGGGGGCGGAGGACGTGGTCTTCGCGACCCACTGCCACAACGACCTCGGCATGGCGACGGCGAACAGCCTGGCGGCCGTCGAGGCGGGCGCGCGGCAGATCGAGTGCACCATTAACGGCCTCGGCGAGCGGGGCGGCAACACCGCGCTCGAGGAGGTGGTGATGGCGATGCGGGTGCGCGGCGACATCATGCCCTTCACCACCGGCATCGACACGACCAGGCTCATGGGGATCAGCCGACGGGTCGCGGCCGTCTCGGGCTTCGCCGTCCAGTTCAACAAGGCCATCGTTGGCAAGAACGCCTTCGCCCACGAGTCGGGCATCCACCAGGACGGGATGCTGAAGAACGCCCAGACCTTCGAGATCATGCGACCCGAGGATGTGGGGCTCGCCGCAACCAACATCGTGATGGGGAAGCATTCGGGCCGGGCAGCCTTGCGCTCGAAGCTGAAGGAGCTGGGGGTCGACGTCGCCGACAACCAGCTCGGCGACGTCTTCGTGCGCTTCAAGGCGCTGGCCGATCGCAAGAAGGAGGTCTACGACGACGATCTGCTCGCGCTGATGCGCGACCAGGCCGACGAGAGCGACCGCATCCAGGTCAAGTTCCTGCGGGTGATCTGCGGGACCGAGGCACCGCAATCGGCCGACCTCATCCTGACCATCGACGGCCAAGACCGTCAGGTGACGGCGCGGGGCGACGGCCCGGTCGACGCCACCTTCAACGCGGTGAAGACTCTGGTGCCGCATGAGGCGCGGCTGGAGCTTTACCAGGTGCATGCGGTGACCGAGGGCACCGACGCGCAGGCCACGGTCAGCGTTCGCATGGTCGAGCACGGGCGCATCGCAACGGGACAGGCGGCCGACACCGACACCGTCGTCGCCTCGGCCAAGGCCTACGTCGACGCGCTGAACCGGCTGATCGTCCGGCGCGAGAAGTCCGACCCCGACAGCGACGTCAAGCAGGTGAGCTACCGCGACGTCGGCTGAGCGGTTCACCCGCAGGCTGTCCAAGCGGAGCCGGTCCTGCGGGACGGACGGCAAATCCTCGTGGTCGCGACCCGTCCGAAGCCTCGGGCGGGCGGGTCGCCGCTCAGGCGCGGGTAACGCTTTCGTAGCCGCACCGGACTACCTATAAGCGTGCGGAATCCGCGGGACGGCGGACGTTCGGGGCATCTCTCACGGGACTTGGGGCAGTATGGCGAGCTTGGCAGGCCTTTTTTCGTCGGATCTCGCGATCGACCTCGGCACGGCGAACACCCTCGTCTACGTCAAGGGGCGCGGCATCGTGCTCTCCGAGCCCTCGGTCGTCGCCT
>CAYMRW010000048.1:0-11419 GCA_964392825.1 uncultured Rhodobacterales bacterium | reverse complement strand
TCCGCTCGACCCGGCCCTGCTCGCGCCCGACGTCATCGCCGGCGCACGACTGGCCTTTGCGCCGTCCTTGCGCCTCGTGCGGTCGGCGTTCCCCGTCCATTCGATCTGGATCGCCAATACCGCCGGGGGCCCTGCGCCGCGATCAGGCCCGGAGGACGTGCTCGTCACCCGCCCGGCGTTCGACCCGGTGGTCACGCGCCTCACCGCCGGCGGCGCCGTTCTCGAGCGGCTTCTTGCGGGCGCGACGGTGGCCGGGGCGGCGGAGACCGAAAGCCCCGAGGCGCTGTCCACCCTCTTCGCGGCCCTCCTGTCGGGTCGCGCCATCACCGCCATCGAAGGAGCTGCCCCATGACCGCGCTCGTCCAAGCCCATGGCGTCTCCCGGCGCCTCGACGCCGCGGGCGACCTGATCCTGCCTGCGCTCGCCCGCCTGCTCTTCGCCGGGGTGCTGTTCCTCTACTACTGGAACTCGGCGCTGACCAAGGTGGGCGACGGCGTGCTCGGGCTGTTCCGGCCGTCGCTCGGCGCCTACGCGCAGATCTTCCCGCGGCAGATGGAGGCGGTGGGCTACGACGTCTCGCAGCTCGGCCTCTGGCACTGGGCGGTCGTCGTCGCCGGTACGTGGGCGGAGTTCCTCCTGCCCGTGGCCATCGTCGTCGGTCTCGCCACACGGCTCGCTGCACTCGGCATGATCGGCTTCATCGGGATGCAGAGCGTCACCGACATCGTCGGCCACGGACTCGCCGCCGCCGACATCGGCGCCTGGTTCGATCGCATCCCGGATGCGGTCCTGGCCGACCAGAGGGCCCTGTGGCTCTTTCCGCTCGCGGTGCTGGTCCTGCGCGGCGGCGGACCGCTTTCCGTCGACGCCCTCGTGGCCGCGCGCTGGCGCGGCGAGATGCCCCGGGCGCGGCAGCGTCTGTAGCAGTTGTCATTGATTTTTCGCCTCGCTGTGTCAGAATCGGGTGCGCGACCGATCTTCCACTACCGCTCCCTCTTCGCGGGGCAGCCGGAGAACTGGATCAGGCTGCACTGTCAGGCCCGGCGACGGGCGAAACGATAAGGAGAGAGAGCGATGCCGACAGGCACCGTGAAGTGGTTCAACACCACCAAGGGCTATGGCTTCATTGCGCCCGACGACGGCGGCAAGGACGTCTTCGTGCACATCTCGGCGGTCGAGCGGGCCGGGATGACCGGGCTCGCCGACAACCAGAAGGTCGCCTTCGAGATGATCTCGGGCCGCGACGGCCGCCAGAGCGCCGGCGACCTCAGGGCGATATAGCCCGAGCCGCCGCCTTTTCGGGCGCCGCAGGTACGAATTGACGCAGAGTTAACGCAAGGCGGGCCTCTCAATGACGCCCGCCTTACGCATTGCAGGCAGCCTCGTGGGCATCGATCCGACGCAGGGATCGCTGCATACGAGAGGTTCGCCATGTCCGTCATCCAGGCTCTGCTGACCAGCTACTACCTCTGCGACGCCGCGGCATCGCACGGGGCCCTCGACACGACCGCCATCCTCCACTGCATCGGCGTCTACCAGTCGGTGAAGGCGCAGTTCCTGACCGAGGAGGAACTTGCCGCCCTGGGAGCCGATCCGCTGGGCTTCGGCGGCGAACAGGGGCAAGTCGCCTACCGGCGGTTCTCTGCTTGGGAGACCGCGAACCCGACGATCGTCGCACGCCTGCGGGCCGAGGCGGAGGCGAGACTTCGCCGGGAAGAGGCGGCGGCGTTCTGATCGCCGTCCAGGCGTCAGACCGTGGCGAAACGACCGCGCGTCCGGTTGGCGAAGGCCACGAGAGACAGCATGACCGGGACCTCGACGAGGACGCCCACGACCGTGGCGAGTGCCGCGCCCGAGTTCAGCCCGAAGAGGCTGATCGCGACGGCGACGGCGAGCTCGAAGAAGTTCGAGGTGCCGATCAGCGCGCAGGGTGCCGCCACCTTGTGCGGCACCCTCAGCGCGAAGGCGGCGGCGTAGGCGAGGGCGAAGATGCCATAGCTCTGGATGAGGATGGGGACGGCGATGAGCCCGATTATCAGCGGTCGCTCGAGGATCACCTCGCCCTGCAGGCTGAAGAGGATGACCACCGTCACGATCAGGCCGACGACGGACCAGGGCTTGGCGCGCGCGACGAACGCCGCGACCGCGTCCGTCTTGCCGAGCCGGCGGCGGGTCAGGTATCCGGCGAGAAGCGGCAGCGCGACGTAGAGGAGCGTGGCCAGGACCAGCGTCTCCCACGGCACCGCGATGTCGGTCACGCCAAGGAGCATCGCGACGAGTGGGGCGAAAGCCACGACCATGATGAGGTCGTTCACCGACACCTGCACCAGCGTGTAGGTGGCGTCGCCCCGGGTCAGCTGCGACCAGACGAAGACCATGGCGGTGCACGGCGCCGCGCCGAGCAGGATCAGTCCGGCGATGTACTGTTCCGCGTCCGCCTCGGGGATGAAGGGCGCGAACACATGGTCGAAGAACAGCACCGCCAGCGCCGCCATGGTGAACGGCTTGACCAGCCAGTTGACCGAGAGCGTGACGAGGAGCCCGCGGGGCTGTCGCGCCACCCCCGCCACCGCGCCGAAGTCCACGCCCACCATCATCGGATAGACCATCGCCCAGATCAGCACCGCGACGACGAGGTTGATCGACGCGACCTCCGCCCCGGCGATCGCCTGCACGAGGCCGGGCGCGACCAGCCCCAGACCGATACCCAGGGCGATGGCCAGCGCGATCCAGAGGCTGAGATAGCGCTCGAACCCGCTCAAGCGACGGCCTCGCGCGCCGCCGGCGCCTGCAGACGCCCGGCGCCGAGCCAGCTCAGTCCCACGAACAGCGCCGCCGTACCGAGGCAGAGCGTCAAGCCGCCGATCTGGTAGGTCAGGCCCGAGAGCAGGGTGCCGACGAGGCGCCCGGCCGCATTCGCCATGTAGTAGAAGCCCACATCCATCGTCACGCGCTCCGACCGCGAGAAGGCGAGGATCAGGTAGGAATGCAGCGACGAGTTCACCGCGAAGACGGCGCCGAAGACGAGGAGGCCCGCGACCAGCGTCAGCGTCAGCCACGCGGCCGGGCCGGCGCTCGCAAGCGCCGCGGCGGCAAGCGCCGCGGGAATGACGAAGAGGATGCCGGCCCAGCGGCGCGCCTCGCCAATGAGCTCCGCCTCGGGCCTCCGGCCGGCGCCGAGGAGCCGCGGGGCCGAGGCCTGCACGGCGCCGTAGAGGATGGTCCAGACGGCCATGAAGCTGCCGATCATGAAGAAGGCGGCGCGGTTGCCGGCCTCGCTGCCGTCCGACAGCACCGCGTAGAAGTAGATCGGGACGCCGACGACGAACCAGACGTCGCGGGCGCCGAACAGGAACACCCGCGCCGCCGACAGCCAATTGATGTTGCGGTCCCTCGAGATCACCTCGGCGAACCGCGCGCCCTTTCGGCCGCGCGGCAGGCCTGCGGGCATCCGCCAGAGGACGAGCGCCAGGATGACGGCGAGGACGGCCGCCATGCCGAGAACCGCCGGGCCGAAGCCCGCGACCGCCAGAAGCGCGGCGCCGAGGAGGAAGCCCAGTCCCTTCACCGCGTTCTTCGACCCGGTGAGAACCGCGACCCAGCGGAAAAGGCTGCCCTGCCCCGTCGGCGCGAGCAGCTTGACCGCACTCTTGGCGCTCATCTTGGAGAGGTCCTTCGCCACCCCGGACGCGCCCTGCACCGCCATGACGTAGGCGACGGACGCCCAGAGGCCCCAGCCGGGATCGAGCATCGCCAGCGCCAGAAGCGCCGCGACCTGCAACGACAGCCCGGCATAGAGCGTCGAGGCCAGGCCGAACCGCGCCGCGATCCACCCCGCCGAAAGGTTCGTCACGATCCCCGCGATCTCGTAGAGGACGAAGAGGTAGGCGAGCTGCACCGGCGAGAAGCCGAGCGTGTGGAAGTGCAGGAGGACCAGCATCCGCAGCGCGCCGTCGGTGAGCATGAACGCCCAGTAGGCCACGGTGACGGCGACGTAGGCGGCGAGACCCGGGGCGCGCTCGGTCACGGGCGCCCTCCGACCATCAGGGCCACGTCGACCAGCCGGTGGGCGTAGCCCATCTCGTTGTCGTACCAGGCGTAGACCTTCACCTGCGTCCCGGCCACGACCATCGTCGACGGCGCATCAACGATGGCCGAGCGGGTGTCGTCGACGTAGTCCGCCGAGACCAACGGCCGCTCCTCGTAGCCGAGGATGCCGGCGAGCTCCCCCTCGGCCGCTGCGGCGAAGAGCGCGTTCACCTCCGTTTCGGTCGTCGGCCGCTCGACCTCGAACACGCAGTCGGTGAGCGAGGCGTTGAGAAGCGGCACGCGTACGGCATGTCCATTGAGGCGGCCGGCGAGCTCGGGATAGATCAGCGTGATCGCGGTGGCCGAGCCGGTGGTCGTCGGAATCAGCGAGGTCAGCGCCGAACGCGCGCGGCGCAGGTCCTTGGCCGGGCGGTCGACGATCGTCTGGGTGTTGGTCACGTCGTGGATCGTGGTGATGGAGCCGTGGCGGATGCCGATCCCCTCGTGGATCACCTTGACCACGGGGGCGAGGCAGTTCGTCGTACAGCTGGCCGCCGTGACGATCCGGTGGCGCGACGGATCGTAGGCCCCGTGGTTGACGCCATAAACGACGTTCGCCGTGTCGCCGTCCTTGACCGGGGCGCTGACGACGACCCGGCGGACGCCGGCGTCGAAGTAGGGCGCAAGCGCCGCCGCGCTCCTGAACGCGCCCGTGCAGTCGATGACCACGTCGACGCCGTCGAGCGACAGATCCTCGATCCGGCGCGCGCCATGCACGGGCATCCGCACGCCGTCGATCGTCAGCGCGTCGGCATCGGCGGCGAAGTCGGCCCGCCAGCGCCCGTGGACGCTGTCGAACTCGAGGAGATGCGCGTGCATCCTCGGATCGCCCACGGCGTCGTTCAGCCACGCGATGCGGGCGCCCCGTTCGAGCAGCGGCCTGAGCGCGAGCTTGCCGATCCGCCCCAGGCCGTTCAGGGCGTAGGTGGTCATTCCGCCTCGACGGTCCCGGCGATCTCGTCGACGCGGCGCTGCAGGGCGATCCGGTCGAGGCTGTCGAGCGGCAAGGCGGCGAAGGCGAGGACGCGGTTGCGCAGGGCGCCGAAGGTCTGCTGGAAGGCCAGCCGCTTCTCGGCGTCGGTCCCCCGCGCCTTCACCGGGTCGGGCAGGCCCCAGTGGGCGGTGATCGGCTGGCCGGGCCAGGACGGGCACTCCTCGTTCGCCGCTAGGTCGCAGACGGTGAAGACGAAATCCACCTTCGGCACATCGTCGCCCTGGAACTCGGCCACGTTCTTCGCGCGCAGGGGCGAGACGTCGTGCCCCTTGCTCCGCAGCATCTCCACGGCCAAGGGGTTCAGCTTGGAGTAGGGGCGCGTCCCGGCGGAGTAGGCCTCGAACCGGTCGCCCGCCTCGTGGCGCAGGATCGACTCGCCGAAGATCGACCGCGCCGAGTTGCCGGTGCAGATGAACAGGACCCGGTACTTGCGTGGGGACATGGCGTCACCTCCGTGGTTCAGGGCAAGGGGGATCGTCGGGCAGAGGTCCGGCCGACCCCGGCAGCAATCCCCGACGAGGAACTGCATCAGGCGCCCGGCCTCGCCCATGTCGACGCGGTAGAGAAGCGACCGCGCCCGTCGCGCCTGCAGGATCAGCCCCGCTTGCCGCAGGATGTTCAGGTGCGAGGACAGCGTGTTCGGGCGCAGGTCCAGGACCGCCGCGATCTCGCCCGCGGGGACGGCGTCGGGATAGCGCCGCACGAGCAGGCGGAACACCGACATGCGGTGCTCCTGCGCGAGGGCCGACAACTGGGCGATGGCTTGCGATTCCATATTTCGAGAATACTCGAAACAATGGGGTCCTGCAAGGTTCGTTCGGGTCGTTGCCTTACGGTCAGGTGCCGCGAAGAAGGGCCTCGACCTCCTCGCGGGTCGGCATCGAGGGGGCGGTCCCCGGCCGCGTGACGGAGATCGCGGCGGTCGCGCAGCCGTAGCGGACCGCCTCGTGCGGCGATGCGCCTCGCGCGAGCGCCGTCGCGAAGCCGCCGTTGAACGCGTCGCCGGCGCCCGTCGTCTCGACGACCGCGCCGGCGCGCAGGGCCGGCACCACCTCGCTCGTCTCCGCACTTCGGTAGAGCGCGCCCCGCTCGCCGAGCGTGATGACCGCGGCGCCGGCCCCGAGCTCGATCAGACGGTCCGCCGCGGCCCGTGCCTCATCCCCGGTCGAGACCGGAAGGCCCGTGAGCGCCTCGGCTTCCGTCTCGTTCGGGGTGACGTAGTCGCAGAGCGCGAGCATTCCCGCCGGAAGTTCGGCCGCCGGCGCGGGGTTCAGGATCGTCGTCACGCCGGCCGCGCGCGCGATCTCGAGCGCCCGCACGGCCGCATCGAACGGCTGCTCGAGCTGGGTCATGAAGACACGCGCGCCGCGGATAAGGTCCGCCTCCGCCTCGATGTCGGCCGTCGTGATCGTGCCGGCGGCGCCCGGCGCGATGATGATGGCGTTGTCCCCGGTCGCGTCGTCGACGAAGATGTAGGCAGCACCCGTGTAGGTGCCCGGATCCTGCCGTACGTGCGGCGCGACGCCCGCCTCCTTCCATGTGCGGAACGCCATGTCGGCGAACGTGTCGGCCCCGAGCTTGGACAGGAACGCGACCTCGGCCCCGAGCCGGCCGCAGGCCACGGCCTGGTTCGAACCCTTGCCGCCGGGGCCGAGGGCAAAGCTCTGCCCGAGGATCGTCTCGCCCATCTTCGGCTGGCGGCTGGCGCGATAGGCGGTGTCGGCCACGAACACGCCGAGGATGACGATGCCGGCCATGCTCAGGCCCCCGATCCGGGCAGGGGGACATCGGGTCCGACGACGCCCTTGCGGAGGGCAAAGCAGCCGTAGAAGCGCCGCTCGCCGGTCTGGACGACCGCGTAGGCAGCGCGGGCGCGGTCGTAGAAGGCGTAGCGCTCGATCCCGACCATCGGCCAGGCGCGGCCCTCGGCGGCGTCGATCTCGGCCTGCACCTCGCGCTGCACGTCGGGGATCTCGTCGGGGTCGCCCACGATCTCCATGCGCGCCGCGGCGTCGTCGACGAAGCTGTCGAGCGGATAGACGGAGAGCACCGCGCGAACGACCCGCGCAGCGGGGGCGTCGATGCGCAGGAGCTCGCCGAGCGTCGTGTCGCGCGCGACGGCGTCGGACGGGAAGTTCGTGTCGGCGACGATCAGGTCGTCGCCGTGCCCCATGGCGCGGAGCGCGTAGAGCACGTCCGCGTTCAGGAGCGGATCGATCGATTTCAGCATGTGCGCCTCCCTCTCATGCATTGATCGCCGCCCGCACCGGGCCTGCCAGCGCGGCGCCCAGCGTGCGGTGGCTGTCACGACCGGCATGGATGCCGTCGACCGGGTCGCTCGCGATGACCGTCCCGGCGTCGAAGAAGGCGGCACCCGCCGCGGCGGCGATCCGTTCCATGTGGCCGGGCAGAGCCCGCGAGGTCGCGGCTCCGCCGGCGAACATCTCGGCAGACCAACGGGTCTCGACGATCGGCGGCGGGCAGACGAGCAGCGCCGCCGGCGCGCCCCCGCCCGGGCCGGCGTCGGACGCGAGGATCGCGCGCACGATCCGGCCGCAGCCCTCGGCAACGTCGCGCGCCGAAAGCCGGAACCGCGCCTTTAGGTCGTTGGTGCCGAGCATGACGACGACGAGGTCGAGCGGACGGTGCGCGTGGAGGATCGGGTCGAGCACCGCGATCCCCTCCATCAGGGGACCCTGCACCGGGTCGGGGTGGACGGTCGTCCGGCCGGGCAGGCCGTCGGCGACGACGTCCCAGCCTGGCCCGAGATGGCCCGCCAGAACGTCGGGCCACCGTTCACCGCGCGGCAGGCGCCGGCTCTCGTCGAGATCCCGCATAGGCAGGGTGCCGTGGGTGTTGCTGTCGCCGAAGCAGAGGACCGTCCTCATCCGATCCGCGCCCCGGTCTCGGCGTCGAAGAGGTGGACGCGATCGGGCTCCGCCGCGAGGCGGACGGTCTCGCCCGGGCGGATCGCCGGGCGGTCGCGGAAGGCGGCGACGGCGTCCTGGCCGCCCATCTTCAGGAACGCCAACGTCTCGGTCCCGGTGGGCTCGACGACGGCGACGCGCGCCTCGTGGCCATCGCCGGCGAGCGTCAGGTGCTCGGGGCGGATGCCGAGGACGACGCGCCGCCCTTCCGGTCCCGGCGCGGCGACGCGCTGTGTCAGGCCGGCGTCGGAAACGAAGGCCCCGTCGTGGATCGCGCCCTGGAAGAGGTTCATCGATGGCGCGCCGATGAAGGCGGCGACGAAGGTGTTGGCGGGCCGGTCGTAGAGGTCGAGGGGAGCGCCGGTCTGCTCGATCCGGCCGGCGTTCATCACCACGATGCGGTCGGCGAGCGTCATCGCCTCGATCTGGTCGTGGGTGACGAAGACGGTGGTGGTGGTCAGCCGTTGGTGCAGCTCCTTGATCTCGGTGCGCATCTGGATGCGCAGCTTGGCGTCGAGGTTCGAGAGCGGCTCGTCGAACAGGAACACCTTGGGGTCGCGGACGATGGCGCGGCCCATGGCGACGCGCTGCCGCTGGCCGCCGGAGAGATGCCGGGGGTAGCGGTCGAGATAGGGGGTGAGGCCGAGGATCTCGGCCGCCGCCTCCACCTGCCGCCGTACCTCGGCACGGTCGGTGCCGCGGAGCTTGAGCGCGAAGCCCATGTTGGCGGCGACGGTCTTGTGCGGGTAGAGGGCGTAGCTCTGGAACACCATGGCGATGTCGCGCTCGGCCGGGGTCAGGTTGTTCACCACCCGGTCGCCGATGGCGATCTGACCGCCGGTGATGTCCTCGAGCCCCGCGATCATCCTGAGCAGCGTGGACTTGCCGCAGCCCGAGGGACCGACCAGCACGACCAGTTCGCCGTCCGCGATGTCGGCGTCGAGCCCGTGCAGGACCTCGGTCGTGCCGTAGCTCTTGCGCAGGCCGCGGATGGTCATGCCGGCCATTGCGGCGCCTCAGCCCGCGGCGGCGGAGGCGGCGGCCCACTCGGCGCCGTCGGGAAAGGCGTGAGCGTCGAGGCTCTCGGGCTTCATCTCGATCGAGTAGCCGGGGGCCTCGGGCGGCAGGTAGCGCCCGCCCCGCATCCGCACGGGGTGGACGAAGTGCTCGTGCAGGTGGTCGACGTATTCCAGCACCCGGTCCTCGAGCGAGGCCGAGACCGCGACGTAGTCGAAGATGGCGAGGTGCTGGACGTACTCGCAGAGCCCGACGCCGCCCGCGTGCGGGCAGACCGGCACGCCGAACTTCTCGGCCATGAGCTGGACGCCGACGATCTCGTTCGGGCCGGCGAGGCGGCAGGAATCGATCTGGCAGAAGCCGATCGCGTTCGCCTGCAGCAGTTGCTTGAACATCACCGCGTTCTGGCAGTGCTCGCCCGTCGCCACGCGGATCGGCGCGATCTCGGCTGCGATGCGGGCGTGGCCCAGGATGTCGTCGGGGCTCGTCGGCTCCTCGATCCACCAGGGGTCGAAGGTGGCGAGGCGGCGCATGTTCGCGATCGCCTGCCCGACGCCCCAGACCTGGTTCGCGTCCATCATCAGGTGGCGGCCCGCCCCGATCTCCCCGCGGATCAGCGCGGCCCGGCGCAGGTCGTCGTCGATGTCGGCCCCGACCTTCATCTTGAAGTGTATCCAGCCCTCACCGAGGGCGGCGTGCACGAGACCGCGCAGCTTGTCGTCGGAATAGCCAAGCCAGCCCGCCGACGTGGTGTAGGCGGGATAGCCGTCCCGCTCCATCTCGGCCATGCGGGCGGCGCGACCCGCCGCCTTCTCCTCCAGCCGCTCGCGCGCCTCGCCGGGGTCGAGCGCGTCGGCGAGGTAGCACCAGTCGACCAACGCCACGATCTCCTCGGGGCCCATGTCGCAGAGAAGGCGCCACACCGGCTTGCCGGCGCGCCGCGCGACGAGGTCCCAGACCGCGTTCACAAGCGCCGCGGTGGCGAGATGGACGACCCCCTTGTCGGGCCCCAGCCAGCGGAAGTGGCTGTCGCCGGTCAGCCGGCGCCAGAAGCCGCCGAGGTCGACCGCGATCTCATCGACGTCCATCCCCTGCAGGAGCGGCACGAGCGACTCCACCGCTGCGACGCAGAGCTCGGTGCCGCGCCCGATGGTGAAGGTCAGACCGTAGCCGCGGTCGCCCCCCGTCGTCTCGACGGTGACGTAGGCGGCGGAGTAGTCGGGCGCGGCGTTCATTGCGTCCGACCCGTCGAGCGCGCGCGACGTCGGGAACCGGATGTCGCGGGCGCGCACGCGCTCGATCCTGTCAGACACTCGTCCCCTCCCCGATCCTGCGACGGCAAGGTTGGCCGGTGCGGCGCGCGACGGCAAGCCCTCGCCGGCGCCGGGCGATCCGGCCCGGGGGGGCGGCCTACCGGGGTGGGGCATCCCGGGGCAACCACGGAGCCGTCGGGGTCGGGGGACCCGCGCACGCTGCGCAAGACGGGACGTTCGCCCCGACACAAGGCGCCCCCGCTTTCGGCCGGCCGAGCGCGGGGGCAATCCCGACCCTTCGACGCCGATCCCCTGGGAAGCACGGGCGCGGTCCACCCCACCACGCGACCGTCGCGGACGACGCTCGCAGGGCGTGACCCGAGACGCGCGGCGTCGACCACGCCCCCGACCCCAGGCGCTCGCCCGTGGCCCGACGCGTGTCGTCGGTCGCTCGGTACCGCCTGCCCAAAGCACGGCGGTGGCCGAAGCGGCGATCGGCGCCGACCGGGCCTCGACCCTCAGGCCGGACCGTCGAGGCCGCCGAGCGTGCAGACGGCGGCCCACTCGGCCTCGGTCACCGGCTGGACCGAAAGACGCGAGTTGCGGGCGAGGACCATGTCGGAGAGGCGCGGGTCGTCCTTGACCTGTGCCAGCGTCACGGGCCGTGGTAACGGCCGGACGACCTTGATGTCCACGCACTCCCACTTGCCGTCGTCGGCGGTGGAGTCGGGGTGCGCCTCGGCGATCACCTCGACGATGCCGACCACGGCCTTCTCGGTCTGCGAGTGATAGAAGAAGCCGCGGTCGCCGACATGCATCTGCCGCATGACGTTGCGCGCCTGGAAGTTGCGGACGCCGTCCCACTCCTCGCCCGCGTCGCCCTTGGCCACCTGGTCGTCCCAGCTCCAGGTCGAAGGTTCGGACTTGAAGAGCCAGTAGCGCATGGGGCCCGTGCTAGACGAGACCTCCGCCACGGGCAATCGCTACTCCGCCCTGAGCGGGCGGGCGAGGAGTTCGCCTGCGGCCTCGGCCACGGTCAGTTCGCCCGCGGTGACGCGCGCGACGGTGCGTGTGAGCGGCATGTCGATCCCCCGCTCCTGCGCCAGACGGGTGACGGCGCGGGCTGTGGCGACCCCCTC